>JAUQWR010000028.1 GCA_030835065.1 Candidatus Kapaibacterium sp. | reverse complement strand
CACTGCGTTGATACTATCTTTTACTCCCATTCCGTATGTAATAATTGTTGCATCATTACCGCTTTTTACTATTTTTCCTTTACCAAAAGGAATTAAATAATTTTCGTCCGGTTCGATAGTTCTTGCAAAAGGCAGACGATACATACCTTTGTGCTCGCAGAATAAAACAGGATCTTCCAGGCGGCAGGCTGTTTTGAGCAAGCCTTTAGCATCCATAGCATTAGAAGGATATGCAATATACAATCCAGGAATATGCGAGAAAATTGATTCGATATTCTGCGAATGGCATAGCCCACCATGAATATAACCACCAACAGCTACTCTAATAACCATTGGCGAGGAAAAACCACCGTTGGAGCGATAGCGCATTGTAGCCACTTCATTTTTGATTTGCATGAAAGCGGGCCAAATATAATCTCCAAATTGAATTTCGACTACTGGTTTGTAACCACGAACAGCCAAACCGAGTGCTACACCTACAATTGATGCTTCTGCCAGAGGAGAGTTGAAAACTCTTTCTTCGCCAAATTCATTAGTAAGACCACGAGTAGCAGTAAAAACACCGCCTTTTGGATCGGCAATGTCTTCGCCAAAAATCATCATTTTAGGATTGCGAGCCATTTCTTCTTTTAAAGCATGATTGACAGCATCCACTAAAACAATTGGATTGCCTTCAGTTGGTTCAGTCTGAGCATAAGGAAGATTGCGAGTTTCTTCCGGAGCGAATAATTGCTTAGTAGAGTCTTCTGCAACTGGATCAGGACGTGTTTCAGCCCAATCGGCAGCAGTATCAATTTCATTTTTAACAGATTTGAATAAATTATCTATTTCTTCGATATCAGCTATTTTATTGTCTATAAGGTATTTATTGAAAATTTTAATACAATCTTTTTGATCGTGAATTGCTTCTAATTCTTCAGAAGGACGATATTTTTTATGATCGTCGCTTGAAGAATGGGGTAGAAGTCTCTCAGTCATAGCGTGAAGCAATACCGGACCTTTGCCGGATGATGTATATTCATAAGCTTCGCGAGCAGCTCTTAGAGAATCGAAGTAGTCAGTACCATCGAAAGTCATCATTTTCAAGTTTTGATAACAGCAAAAAGTGTGACCAACATTAGAACCCATTGATTGATGTTCGCGCGGTACAGAAATGGCATAACCATTATCTTGAATACAGAAAATAACAGGAAGTTTTTCTCTTGAAGCCCAATTTACAGCTTCGTAGAACTCGCCTTGGCTTGTAGTGCCATCGCCAGAAGCTACATAAACAGTTTCGTTAGTGCCGCTTTTTTTGCTGGCAAGAGCAGTACCGACAGCATTAAGGAATTGAGTGCCGGTAGGCGAAGATTGAGTAGGAAGATTGAGCTTTGGATGACCATAATGACCAGGCATTTGACGTCCACCGGTAGCAGGGTCTTCTACTTTACCCATAGCTAATAGGAAGTAGTCGTTTGGAGTAAATCCCATTGCGTAAACAAAAGCTAAATCTCTATAATAAGTCCATCCCCAGTCTTTTCCATGTTCTAAAGTAAGACCGACAGCTGTTTGGACAGCTTCATGCCCGCTGCCGCCGATATGAAAAAACGATTTGCCCTGCTTTACAAATGTTAAGTGTTTATCATCAGTATATCTGGCTTTCATCATATTTCTAAGGGCAAACATCAAATCATCTTTGCTTAACCCCAAAGAAATGTGGGCTAATTTTCCATCTGTATAGTCTGATTTGTCTAAACTAGAGGAAGAGCACGAAGGACCTCTGCCATGAGCACATGACGAACCTTTTTTTGAATCATTAATAGCATCCATCATGATTTCTTGAGCAGATAAGTCTGCTTCCGGAGATTTTGTTTTTTCGTTTGTTTTTTTTGCCATTTCAAAACTCGATTTTATTGTTTTAAACATTATTTTTTTCTTATATTAAAAAT
>JAUQWR010000282.1 GCA_030835065.1 Candidatus Kapaibacterium sp. | reverse complement strand
AGGATACGAACCAAACTTAATTGCATTCCAAGAAGCTACAGAAGCAGCTAAATTGACTGGTGCAAAAATCGAAGTAGTTCACGATCCAATCGAAGCAGTAAAAGGCGCAGACGTAGTTTATACAGACGTATGGGCATCAATGGGCCAAGAAGCTGAAACAGCATTGAGAAAGAAAATCTTCATGCCATATCAAGTAAATGAAGAATTGATGGCACATACAAACGATGGTTCTTTATTTATGCATTGCTTGCCAGCTCACCGTGGCGATGAAGTAACTGATGGCGTTATCGATGCTGGTTATTCAGTAGTATTCGATGAAGCTGAAAACAGACTTCATGCTCAAAAAGCAATCGTTTATCAATTAATGAAAAAATAAGAAACGAGGTTTGATGTGGCTCTTAAAGCATTAATAGCAGTTGGCGGAAATTCTTTGATTAGAGCGGGAGAGCGCGGTACTATCGAAGAACAATTAAGAAATGCACATGCAACTGCAAAATCAATAGTTCAAATGATTAAGTCAGGATGGGATGTTGTGGTTACTCATGGCAACGGTCCTCAAGCAGGTGCTGCTTTGCTGCGCTCCGAGCGCGCCGCCGGCGAAGTTTATACTCATACTCTCGATATGTGCGTAGCCACCACTCAAAGCGAAATCGGATATATTATGCAACGTGCTCTCGAGCATGAGCTCAGAGCTGAAGGTATCGACAAATTAGTTGCCGTTATTCCTACTATGGTAGCTGTCGATCCTAATGATCCTGCTTTCAAAAAACCAACAAAACCTATTGGTCCTTTCTATACGCGCACTGTTGCTGAAGAAAAAAAAGCAAGCTTGGGCTGGGATATTGTCGAAGATGCTGCTCGCGGATATCGCCGTGTGGTTGCTTCGCCCGAACCTATGGAAGTGCTTCAATTAGAATTGATCAAAAAAGTGATTGATATGGGTGCTTGCGTTGTCGCTCTTGGCGGCGGAGGTATCCCTGTGATTAAAAATGAAGATGGCTCTATCGAAGGCTCAGAAGCTGTTATCGATAAAGATAGATCTTCTGCTTTGCTCGCTGCCAAACTTGGTGTCGATTTGTTTATCATCTCGACTGATGCCGATCAGGTCTATATTAATTATAAAAAACCTGATATGAAAGGCTTGAGAAATACTACTACCGAAGAACTTCAGAAATTATCAGACGAAGGTCAGTTCCCGGCTGGTAGTATGGGGCCAAAAGTCGAATCGGTTATTAAATTTATCAAAAATGGCGGTAAAAAAGCAATTATCACTTCTTTTGAATGCCTAAAGGATGCTTTGGAAGAAAAAGCAGGTACGCATCTCGAAAAATAAACCGGAAAAAGCCGGCTTGTCCGGCTTTTTTTAATTTTGTTGATAATTATTAAGATTTTGCTTAAAATAAAATTTGGCTTAATCTATCATTTGATTTAATTTTAAACAAATGATAATTTGCCAAATTGCTAAAATGAGGTTTAAATGGCTGTCAAACACATTGTCGAATCTCAACAATTCACTCTGCCTCGAATTATGGAATTATTTGAGCGCACTGAATTGATGAAAAAAATCGTTGCTCGCGGAGGTACTCGCGACTATGATAATAAAATTATGGCTACTTTGTTCTATAAGCCTTCCACTCGTACCAGATTCTCTTTCGAATCTGCTATGTACAGGCTTGGTGGCAAAGTGCTTTCAACCGAACAAGCTACTGAATTTTCTTCCGAAATTAAGGGAGAAAGTATTGAAGATACTATTCAAATTATTTCTAATTATTGCGATGCTATTGTAATTCGCCACCACGAAGAAGGCGCTGCAAAACGTGCTGCAGGAGTAAGTCCTGTGCCGATTATTAATGCTGGCGATGGATCAGGTGGGCAGCATCCTACTCAGGCTTTGCTCGATTTATATACAATCTATAACGAATGTAAGACTCTCGATGGGCTTTCTGTTGCTTTTATCGGCGCACTGGACCAGGGTCGTACTGTTCGCTCTTTAGCTTATCTATTGAGTAAGTTTGATAGAATCAAATTGTATTTTATTGCTCCAGACGAAATGCAGATAAAACCTGACATTTTAGAGCACTTAGACGAAAAAGGTGTTTCCTACCAATTAGCTAACTCCACCGAAGGAATTTTGGAAAGAGTTGATGTTTGCTATCAAACTCGTATAGATAAAGACAGACTCAATAATGCTAATTTCGATTTAAGCCCTTTCAATATCGATACAAATGTATTGAAAAGAATGAAATTTGATTCGATTATCATGCACCCATTGCCGCGCTCTGTGGAAATTAGCCCTGCAGTGGATTCAGATCCTCGTGCTGCTTATTTCCGTCAGGCTCATAATGGTCTATATGTTCGTATGGCTCTATTATCAATGGTATTCGACGCTTAGATTTATTTTGCTTATATCAAAGGCTTTAATGATATTTTATCGTTAAAGCCTTTTTTTTGATTTTAAACTCAAAAAACATGTGTGAATCAGTGAAGTATATGAGCAGAAAATAATTGACCTCATTTTGGGTTGTTAAGCGAAATTTGACGGGGTGGATTCTTAAAATACCGATAGTGGAAGTATCTACCATGCGCCATATTCTTATAAATATATAAAGAAGGTATATTTTCTTGTATATTATAAATAATATTAGTAAATTTAGTAAGCAATATTTCAAAATTGTAAGTGAAATTATAAAATAATTTCTGAATAATAATGAAATAATTCTTGGTGATACTTCCTATGAAGTATAATCAGTGGTTCAATATAAAAAATAATTTTTGATATTTCCTTATTCGGAGTTTATAGTGACAATCAAAATACCGGTTTCAACATCATTACTTCTCATGTAACTTAATATAAAATATATTTGTCTATATATTTGAAATAGATTTCAAATATTTGTTAAATTATTAATTGAAAGGGTTTCAAAATGAAACGCATTATGTTAGTTTTGATTATGTTTTTTACCTATTGTTCCGTTTATTCACAACCAGATACGATATGGGTTGCAAATCAAAAAAGTAGTACAGAAAACATTGCAGTATCCCTCGACGAAAAATATGTAGTAACCTGGGGTGAAAATGGATGGCGAAGTGAGCCGGGAGAACCAGAAAACGCATCGAATTTGTATGGTGCCCCGGCTAAAGTATTTAATGCAAAAACAGGAGAATGGATTAAAACATTTTATGATTCAACATTTCAAATAAAGAATAGTGTCGGTTACGTATCATTTTCGCCTGATTCAAGCAAAATGCTTATTTGTTTCCAACACTCTTACACATTGGTAGTCGATTTGAAGAATAATCTGAATGTAATAGATCAGATTAATACAGGTGGAGAATTAATATATTCGCCCGATGGAAAGACAATAGCCGCAAACAATACATACTTTATAGATGCAACAACATATGCACAAAAAGCACGATTTGAATATACAATAGATCCAGACATATTACCAAATCCAGGTTTATCATATCAAGCTGAAAAGCAGGGGATATTCAGAAAAAATGGAAGAGAATTTGTTTTTCCGTATGAATATACAACAAATTTACCAATACAGAAATCAGGAAGTGGTTGGGTAATAATAGATTTGATAGACAGTACAATTAAAGTAGAAAAATACAAACCATTTACATGTGGCTATTATAGATATGGAAGTAAGTATTATGGAATAATAGAGGACAAAAATCAGATAGGATATGTCTATTGTATACGTAGATATGATAATGATTCATTAGTATGGAAAAAACAGTTTGTCAATAAGGCGATAATGCAATTTACTTCTGATGACAATTACTTGTTATTTAGCGGGAAATTTTATTTGATACCTGATACAGCAGTTACTTGCAGTTTGCATCATGAAACATATCTATTCCCATCAATAATTGGGAATGAGTACATTTATTGTCCAATGTACCAAAATTCAGCTTCTAAGAGGATAATGGCAACAAAACCATGCCTAACAACAGGTATAGCACCAATAATCCACGGGCAAGAAAATACATATCCTATGCCATCAAAAGATAAACTAAACATAAATATAGATTTATTACCTGATAACTACACAGCAGAAATACATGATTTAAGTGGCAAGAAGATAGAAGAAATAAATCTTGGGTTAAAATCAGGAATGGAAAAAATCGAGATAAATACAAATAAATTAATTCCTGGAACATATATTTTGTTTTTGCAGAATAGTAATCAGACAAAAACTTATAAATTTATAAAAGAATAGATCATAAAATTTTGAAATCCTTAATTAATAATTAAACAAACAAAAAATCCTTTAATGAGCAATAGAGCTAGTTTAAAGGATTTATTTTTTAAAATATCAATAAAACAGTGAGTATAAAACCTGATAAATAAGAGCAGGAGCCAATTCCCCTCATTGAGGGGTGTCTGCCAAAGGTAGACGGGGTGGATTCTTAAAATACCAAAAATTGAAGAAAATGCACCCCGCCCGACTAAAGTCAATCGATGTTTAAAGGAAAAGAAACAATTTTAAATTGGTTTCATCGATAAAAAACTTCATTTGAACGATAAAAGAATAGAGATGGTCGAAAGCAGGAATAATCCACGTAACAATTCATTTAAAATCAAGTAATAAACTTATGTTTTATGATTATTACGGATTAAAAAAATGAAAAAAATACTTGTATTTGCTGTTAGTATGATACTGCTTAGCTTTTCTTCAAAAGCAGGAAACATCGATTTAAACAAAGCTTTGCCAGTAGATCCATCTATCAAAATTGGTAAAATGGAAAATGGCATGTACTACTTTATAAAGAAAAATGCTAAACCAGAAAACAGAGCCCACTTTAGATTAGTAATCAAAACTGGTGCTGTGGACGAAGATAAGGATCAAGATGGTTTAGCTCACTTTTGCGAGCATATGGCATTCAATGGCACAAAAAACTTCCCAAAAAACGAGCTCATTAATAGCTTGCAAAGAACAGGTATAAAATTTGGTGCCGATCTCAACGCTTCTACTGGCAAAGAAGTAACCATGTATGAATTACCAATTCCACTCGATAACGAAGCTTTGCTCAAAGATGCATTTAAAATTTTGGAAGATTGGGCTGCAAATGTAAGCTACGATAGCGACCAAATTGATGGCGAACGTGGTGTGATTATGGCTGAATGGCGTCAGCGTAATAACCCATCTATGAGAGCAATGCTCGAAAATAATAAAACTATCTATTATAATTCTAAATATGGTACTACTAGTATTATCGGCGATACAGCTATCTTGCAGAATTTCAAACACGACGTAATTAGAAGATATTATAAAGAATGGTACCGCCCTAATCTAATGGCTATTATTGCTGTTGGCGATTTTGAACCTGCGAAAATGGAAAAAATGATTTTAGAACATTTTGCTCATCTCAAAAATCCTGATAATATCAGGCCTAAACAGAAATTTGATATTCCAATGCATAAAGAAGTTTTGGCTACTGTTGCTGCCGATAAAGAGCTTACAACTGAGCTTAGCGGTGTTGTATTTAAACTCCCAAAAGCTAATTCTCAAACTATTGGCGGACTTAAATCAGAAATTCAAGACGCAATTTTTGGTATTATTATGCAACAAAGATTTGCTGAAATTGCTAAAAAAGCAAACTCTCCTTTCCTTCAAGCAGGTGCATTTGCTCGTAATGCCGAAGCCGGGATTAAAGAATTGAGAGCTCTTGCCGTAAATAAACCAGGTGAAGGGAAAAAGGGTTTTGAAGCTGTTATGGACGAAGTCGTAAGAGTTTATAAGCATGGTATTACACAATCAGAACTCGACAGAGCAAAAACTATGATTCTTGCTGAAGAAGAAAAGCTTTATAATGAAAAAAACACACGTAGTTCCGATAGATTTGTTGATGATATCACTGAATATTTTACTGATAATGATGCACTTATTGATATCGAAAATGAATATAAAATAGTAAATGAAATCACTAAAGAACTAAGTCTTGACGAAATCAATAAATCTATTAAAAATATGATAGCACAAGAAAATTGCGTTGTATTTGCAAATTTAGTTGATAATGGCAAACAATTAGCCAAAGCAGACGAGTATAAATCAATATTTACAAGTGCCTTCAACAAAAATGTTGATGCTTATAAAGATGTTGCGTCTAATGCTGTATTATTCGACAAAAAGCCAGTTGCCGGCAAAATAACAAAAGAGACAAAACTCGATAAAATTGATGCAATCGAATACACTCTTTCTAATGGAGCTAAAGTAATTGCTAAAAAAACGAATTTCAAAGATGATGAAATTATTTTTGGCAGTACCAGCCAAGGTGGATTTTCTTTATATGACAAACAAGATCTAATTAGCGCTTCAGATGCAGATAATATTATAAGCTATTGTGGTATAGACAAGTATGATGCTGTGAGTTTTTCAAAAATGCTTGCAGGGAAAAAAGCAGGACTCAGCCCCTATATTAATTATATAAACGAAGGTATGTACGGTGGTTCTTCCAAAAAAGATCTTGAAGTACTTATGCAATTAATACACTTATACCATCAATATCCTCGCAAAAACAACGAAGATTTTGCCAATTTTATTGAAAAAAACAAAGGTATGATTGCAAGCAGAAGCAATAATCCAGACGAAATTTTCCGTGATAGTATCAAAGCAATCCAAAATGCATATCATCCTGTTTTTATGCCAAACACAATCGACAAATTATCTAAATACAAGCTCGATAATGCTATGCAAGTATATAAAGAAAGATTTGCCAATGCCGGTGATTTCACTTATGTTTTTGTTGGAGATTTCGAATATAATGATCTAAAAACTTTATTGGAAAAGTATGTTGCCTCGCTTCCTTCTCAGCAAACTAAAGAAAAATGGAATGATTTGGGTATTAGAAAACCAGCGAAAGCAAAAAAATGCTCAATAGTAAAAGGAAATCAAGATCGCAGCCACGTTAGATTAATCATTAATGGTGATTTTGCTTACAATACAAAAAATGTGTATGAATTGCAATCTGCTGTTGAGATGCTCGAGCTTAAAGTTCTTGAATCAATACGCGAAGACAAAGGTGGGGTTTATTCTCCGAATGTTGCTGTAGTTATGGAAAAATATCCTTCGGCTTCTTATTCGATAAATATC
>JAUQWR010000281.1 GCA_030835065.1 Candidatus Kapaibacterium sp. | reverse complement strand
AGCCCTGCAATGAAAGCCCCTAAAGCCAAAGATAGCCCGGTAAGTGCAGAAAGCCATACAATCAACCCACAAGTGGCAAGTATTGTAATAAAAAAGAGTTCTTTAATTCTGGTTTGTGCAATTTTATGAATAATAAATGGCATTACATATCTGATTGATACAAAAATAAATGCAGCTATTCCAATAATTGTAAGAAGTAATTTTATTAATCCTAAGCTTAAATCAGAATTTGCTCCTGATAGAATCGGAGTAACAAGGAACATGGGAAGAACTATTAAATCTTGAAATATCAATATACTTAGGGCAATTTTTCCTTGTGGCGAATCAATTTCTGCCCTACTTAAATACATTTTCATAACGATTGCAGTACTACTAAGAGCAATAAGAAAACCAAAAAATACTGATTGTGATAATCCCTTACCTAAAAGTACGAAGCTGATGAATACGAGTGCAATTGTAGCAAAAACCTGGATTGAACCTGCATTGAAAATAATCTTTTTTGGGTGCTTAGTTTGATAGCAATGACATTGATTATTAAGATTATTTCTTCTTATTTTGCATCCAAATCTGTTGGAGCTTCGATTAGAGTTAGTATTATTGCAGCTTTCAGTTTAGCACAAATTGGAGAATTTTCGTTCGTACTGTCTAAACTTGGTAGAGATATGTTGCTTTTAGATGATTATTTATATCAATCATTTCTGTCTGCATCAGTATTAACGATAATTATTACTCCATTTATATTCAATTTAGGATATCATTTTTCAAATAAATTTTTGATAAAAGAAAATGAAAAATCTAAGGATAAAGTTGAAGATAGCGATAAAATTAATTTAGAAAATCATCTGATT
Source organism: Candidatus Kapaibacterium sp. (assembly GCA_030835065.1). Taxonomy (GTDB): domain Bacteria; phylum Bacteroidota; class Ignavibacteria; order Kapaibacteriales; family UBA2268; genus JAUQWR01. The sequence goes on along the minus strand of JAUQWR010000281.1, from coordinate 2,566 downwards.
ATTATTGGATACGGTATAGTGGGAGCAAATATTGCTAATGCAGCTCGATTTGCTGGTATTCCTTATATCACAATTGAACTAAATCCCGAAACTGTCAAAACTCAGAGACAGATGGGAGAGCCAATAATTTATGGTGATGCTTCGAATGAATCTTTGCTACATGCTGTAAATATTGAAAAAGCTAAGATTGTTGTATGCACAATACCAGATACTTTTGCTGAAAAAATTATTACAAAATCTGTTAAGTCGATCAATCCAAAGGTCAATTTGATAATTAGAACAAAATTTTTGGGTAATATGCAAGAGTTGATAAGTTTAGGAGCCGATTCAGTAATTCCTGAAGAGCTTGAAACATCTGTCGAACTTCTCACCAGAGTCTTAAACGCTTATTTGATTCCTAGAAATGATATTGAATTATTTATTGAAAAAATAAGACATGATAATTATAAAATGTTGAGAAGTAATTATGCAAATATTCCCAAAATTGATAATATTCTAAAAGAAAAGAATTATGATATAAGTTCTGTTAAAATTTCAAAAAAATCTGTTTTGATTGGAGATAATATACAAGAAAGTGGACTCAGAAAAAATTTCAATATAATTATTTTAGCTATCGAGAGAGCTGGCGAATTGATACCCAATCCTGATTATACAACAATCCTTGAAGAGAGCGATATACTCATACTTTTTGGCGAAAGAGAAATGCTTAACCTTGCATCTTTATTATTTATTGAAAGAGACTAAACAGCTTCTGAACTAGGTTTATTTTCTTCTACCACAACTACCGTTGCTGTAGCAGCCGGTTCGATATTTACTTTAGGTTTTCTTGATTTAAATCTTTTTTGATCGCCAAGAGGAAGAGCAGAAGCTAACCTATTTTGAATAACAGTAGGAGTTTCGCCAAGCTGGACGCCTCTTGTACCATCAAGCATCACTTGAAGCAGAGTAACTTCTTCGTTATGTAGCATTTGTAGTTTGTCTGCAATTGGCAGCCAAACAATATTTGCCATAAAAATACCCCACATTGTAGCAATAAAAGCAGTAGCAATATGATGAATCAGAGTATTAGGATCGCCACCAACAGAAGCAAGAGTAGATATAAGTCCCATTACAGTACCAATAATACCCATTGTAGGAGAATATCCACCTAACTTGTTGAAAAATGATATATTACGATTGTGTCTCTCGTTGAGATAGAACAATTCTGTTTCAAAAATAGATTCAAGAGTAGCTGGATCTGCACCATCTATACAAATTTCAATCAATTTTGCTAAATAGGGATGCTTTACTTCATGAAGTCTATTTTCGAGAGTAAGAATACCTTCGCGGCGAGCTAATCCGGCAAAAAGAACAATTTGATGTATGATTTCTTCGACATTATATTTCTTTGGAAAAAATGCCATATACATTAACTTTGGCAATAGCTTTAATTGTTGGAGCGAAGAACCCGCAACACCGGCAGCAATAGTGCCACCAAACACAATAAGCATAGCAGGAAGCATAAACAAAGAATCGAAGCTTCCTCCTTCCCAAAAAAAAGCTCCGAAAATGGCTATCGTGCCAAGCAATATACTAACTAATGTTCCAGCCTTCATATAGCAATTTAAGTCTATTAATCGAGAAAATCAAGCAATGAATTACTTAAAAGCCTAGAACCGACCTGCAAAGTGTATTGGAATGAAGTTTCTGCCATCTTCAAATCCATAGATGTTTTTGCAACATCAGTATCTTCAGCCTGCGACTTAAATTGCTTTAGACGAGTAATTTCTTCATTCATTTGATCGCTTACTACCTGCATTCTAAGCCTTCTACTAGCATTTTGCGACACCATATTATTGATTGTTTCATTGACGTCTGCCAATGATTTCTGCAAATCACTTACTTTTTTTATATCATCCTTCGAAAATACATCAGTAGTTTGGCGAGGATTTCCATCTTCTTTGAAACTTACCAAATTATATAATTTTATAATATTTTCGAAAAATTCAGTACCTTTTGCTCCGAATAATGAGTCTGCATCGATATTAATTTTCTCGTTAGTTCTATTATCTTTATTAATATTTCTATCCTCAAAATTGCCTTTATATATAATTTGCAAGCCAGATGGATTGTCTGCACTTGGAGTACCTTCAACAATTTCGTAGGGCATATTATTCGTATAGCCTTGTTTGAGTATTGATTCAGGAGTAGTTATTGTGCCCGAAAACAAATATTTACCATTGAAATCTGCGTTAGCATCTCTAACTACATCAGTCAATAAGCCTTTAATATATACACCTAAAGTATATAAGTTGCCAGAAGAACCCACTTGAGTAGAATCAATTGCTAAATTTCTAATATTTGCAATTTTATCTGAAATATCCTGCAAATAGTCTTCAGCGATTTTCATTTCGCCTACAGCATAATCAATAATATTACGATAATTTTCATCTGAACTAATCATTGCGCCCATACTTTTGGCATCTACCAATTTATCGGGAGCATCAGATAAATTAACAATATTCTTGCCTGTAGATAATCTTATTTGATCCTTAAATTTTCTATATTCTATTTCATTCAAATTTCT
>JAUQWR010000280.1 GCA_030835065.1 Candidatus Kapaibacterium sp. | reverse complement strand
ACTTTGTGCAACTTTGTGAATAAACTTTGAGTAACTTTGTGCTACTCTTCTTATTTCTTCTTCTTCATTTTCTTAATTAAGAAAGGATCACAAAGACACGAAGTTATTAAAAGCCAGAATTTCCTGGTTTCTTCTTCACTTTGAGCAACTTTGTGAATAAACTTTGAGTAACTTTGTGCTACTCTTCTTACTTCTTCTTCGTTTTTCTATTTAAGAAGGATCACAAAGGCCACTAAGTTTTTAAAAGCCAGAATTCCTTGCTTTCTTCTTTACTTTGTGCAACTTTGTGAATAAACTTTGAGTAACTTTGTGCAACTTTGTGAATAAACTTTGAGTAACTTTGTGCAACTTTGTGAATAAACTTTGAGTAACTTTGTGCTACTCTTCTTATTTCTTCTTCTTCATTTTCTTAATTAAGAAAGGATCACAAAGACACGAAGTTATTAAAAGCCAGAATTCCCTGCTTTCTTCTTGACTTTATACAATTATTTCATCATTAGGCATATAAAGAGTCAAAAATTAATCTCGACCGGTGCTGCCAAAGCCTCCATCGCCACGTTCAGTTTCTTCGAGATTATCAACTAAATCAAATTCTACAGTTTCATATCTTGCAATTACTAGTTGAGCAATTCTATCTGCACGATTAATTACAAAATCTTCGTTACCAAAATTAGAAAGAATTACTTGGATTTCGCCTCGATAGTCACTATCGATAGTACCGGGTGCATTAAGAGCAAAAATTCCATGTTTTGCAGCCAAACCGCTGCGCGAGCGCACCTGACACTCGTAACCTGGTTCTAAAGCAATTGCAAGTCCGGTAGCTACCATTTTAGTTTCACCGGGTTTGATGGTCATTGATTCATCTACTGCAGCTCTAATATCCATACCGGCAGAGCCTGAAGTTTGATATTTAGGTAAATCTATATCTTCAAAACCTTTGTTTATTCGAGTTATTTTAATTTTCATTTTCAAAATCCTCAATCAAAAAAGATCAAATATAGCAAAAAATATAATTATAATAATTGATCAAATTTGAGACTGTTTCTCATTATTTATAAAACAACAGTTTTTGTAGTAAAGGATTTATCACCATGCTTGATTATAATAATATAGATTCCAGGCTCAATATCCGAACAATTCCACTTTATCAATCCGCTGTAATTGTTGAGGTATTCTAAACTAATTTTTCCTTTTGTAAATATTTGATTGCCTGCCACATTATATATTGATACATTTGAATCATTAAGCTCGAAAACAAAATTCCAATAAATCAAAATATTGACAATGTTTTTTGCTGGCTGAGGATATGGCGGATAACAATATAAGTAGTTGATAGTTTCTTGTTCGTTTACATTCGAAACTGAATCGTAAGCAATACCGGAAATGAATGAAGTGAAAATTCCAGATTTTGAATATACCCTAATACTATCAAAGTATTCTCCGGTTTGCTCGGGAGCAAAATTAAGTTTGATTTTTATTGTAGAATAAGGAGGGACTACGATATTAGAATTACTAATCTCCCTTGAAAATACATTTAAATTGGTATTGCTAATACTATCGATTATTAAAAACTTATTGTGCGATGTATTAGTAATATTTAAGTATTCTGAATTAGAATTATTAATCCTAGTTTTTGGGAAACTTACAGTATTTATTTTTAAAGGTGGATTGATAGTATCTTTTACAAATTTTAAAAAATAAACTTGTCTTTCTTTCAGATCATTCCAAATCGGAATAATAAATTTATCACCTATTTTTTCAAGATCATTAACTGCAGTTTCATTATTAGGCAAAATATAGTATTCCCAAGTATCTCTGTCGAATAAATCTATTGCTATAAAAAAAGTGTCTCTAATTGTGAAATAGAAAAGGCTGTCGTCGCAATTAATTGATTGCAGTCCATTTGGCAAATATCTCTTTTCTTTTGCATGATAATATTGATAGAATTTTTTTATTTCATAATTTTGAGGATTAAAAATTTCAAAAGTAAAAATTGATGATGAAGTGTCGAAAAGTACCATAGCAAAATATTCTTTACTTTTGTGATATAAAGTTTTCTTTAGTACTAATGAATCTGAAGGATTATAAATTTTAATGTTGGTCCAGTTTTTTCCTTTATCAGTGGTGTATTTCATCTCATAAGCATTTGTTACGGTATTCAAAATCAGAGCCGAAAAATTAGTTGAATCCTTATAATACAAGTATTCATAAATAAAATTTGAATCGATTAATCTTTCTAATAAATTAAAATTTTTATCATAAATATTTATGTTAGCAGTTGGTAATTTTGTGAAATATGAGTTCGAATTGAATGGAATGATTAATTTGTTTTCTCTAAGAGAAAGATTAATTGTATTTACCCATTTATTCCTTGGTGCATTAATATTGGTATAGAATAAATTCTGTTTGATTTCTTCTTTTACGCTATCTAGTGATGCTTGTACGCAACTATATTTATTTGTGTAAGCAGAGTATCCTAAAAACATAAGACTTTTTGAAATAGAGTCGATATAAGAATAAGAGACATTAAAATATGAAGGATCAGCTTTCAAGTGGTTTGAATTAATAACAGGTCTTATTATATCATTATTCTTTAATTTATAATACAAATAGGGGAATGATGATGAACTATTGTATTTATTGTATAAGTAATAAATGCTATCATTTACTGAATAACTTTTAATTCCCTGCGGCGCTAAAAAATAGGTTGAACTCATGATTTTAATAAGTGAGTCTTTGCTATTAGCTTTTGCTATGTAATCTCTATTTCCAGAAAATAATATATCGTTGTTGAATAAAAATATATCAGAACAATTTTGGAAAAAATCTTGTACAACATTAGTTTTTATAGAATATTTCAAACTAAATGTAGAGTCGGAATTTATTTGATATATATTACCGCTAATTCTCCCTTGAAAAAAAAATAAATTATCATTTATGAAATCGAAACATGAAATATAAGGTAAATTAATTTCAATTTTATTAAATTTCTTAAAATCATTAGTTTTGAATATAACATTGTCTAACAAAAAATAAAATTCATTATTAAAAATTTTACAATATGAAAGAACTGATTTATTCGCACCTGATTTAATATTCTCTAAATAGACTTCCTGCAAAAATCTAAGATTAGTATCTAATAGTAATATTTTTCCTTCTAATCCGCATACTACTATTTTGTTGTCAAATTTTGTTAATGAATATTTATAAGTATATAAAGTACTCCATAGATATTCATAAAAATCAATATTGTATGAACTTAGCTGCTCGAACTGATTGTTGAATAGAATTAATTGCTTGTTAGTTGCAACAATTAACTTACTATCGAATTCGTAGGCATAAATTAGAGAATCACTGATAGAAGTATGGTAAAACCATTCATTTCCTTTGTCTGTACTTTTGAAAATTTTTCCATTATCAAAAAAAGCAAGCAAGTATTGGTCAATGCTTAGTATTTTTTTGATTTTAGTTTTAAGAGCAATTTTTTTTAAATCCCAAGTTTCGCCTGAATCTTTACTAAAGTAATATGAACCTGAATTTCCATAAGTAAATAATTGATTGTCAATATTTTCAATATAGTTTAAATCAAAGCTCAGTGGCGATATATCAATGTTTTGAGAATATAAAACCGTTGAAAAAAGCATCAGGATAAAAATAATAAGCTGTTTCATAAGGGAACCTCAATAAATTACAAAAAATTGTAACTAATTAATATCAGCCAATATATATAAAATAAATTTAAAATACAATTCTATATGAAAGAAGTCATTAAATTTTTTAATAGAAAAATTGTCATGAATTTTATAGAGATATAATAATCTGAAATTTCATATTTTTGTATGATTGGCAAAATATGATATTCAAAAAAATTGCTGAAAATAAAAAGACATAATATAAATGGAGAAAAAATGAATTGGTTGAAAAGAACCGAAAAATGTGGTAACGTCAATGAAACTTTTGTGGGCAAAGAACTTGTACTTAATGGTTGGGTTGCTTCTGTTCGCAATATGGGCGGTTTGTTTTTCTGTGATCTCAGAGATAGATACGGAATTGTACAATTTGTAATCGAGCCCGATAAGTATCCTGAATTAGCCGAAAGAGCTAAAGAGCTTCGCTCCGAGTTTGTCGTTTGGGTGAAAGGTGTTGTAAGGCTTCGCGAAAACCCTAATAAGAATATTCCCAGCGGTTTGGTCGAAATTCTTATTAATGATTTTGGTATTATCAACCGTTCGGAATTGCCTCCTTTCGAAATTTCTGATGATATTGAAACAAACGAAGAATTGAAATTAAAATATAGATATTTGGACTTGCGCCGTCCGGCACTTCAGAGAAATTTTATTATCAGAAATAAAGTGTATCAAGTGATGCACAAATACTACGAAGAAAATGATTTTCTTGAAGTAGAAACTCCTGTATTGATGAAATCTTCTCCTGAAGGTGCTCGCGACTTTTTAGTTCCAAGCAGAATCAATAATGGTAAGTTTTATGCTTTGCCTCAGTCTCCTCAAATTTTTAAACAAATTTTGATGATGTCTGGCTTTGATAAATATGT
>JAUQWR010000279.1 GCA_030835065.1 Candidatus Kapaibacterium sp. | reverse complement strand
AAATCTAAATTCCAATTTTATATATTTTATGAAAATATTTTAAATATTTATTATTAATAAAAATAAAATTTTTTTAAATTTTTCAATTTTAAATCAAAAAATTTTTTTTCCAACTTTTTTCAATTTTAATTTTTGGGTATAATCATCTTATTTTTTATCATGAAGTCTGCAATCTGAACTGCATTTGTAGCTGCACCTTTTCTTACATTATCTGCTACAACCCATAAATGCAAGCCGTTTTCTACCGATTCATCATGACGTATTCTACCCACGAACACTTCATTTTTATTGTTACTCAAAGCAGGTGTTGGATATTCCTCTATACTTAAATCATCAAGTACAACTATTCCTTCTGCTTTTTTAAGCATAGTTCTGAATTGCTCTCTATCAACTTTTTTCTCTGTTTCAATATTGACAGACTCTCCATGACCACCTACAATCGGCAGTCTGACGCATGTCGCAGTAAGCTTCAAATCAGGCAATTCCAGAATCTTTCTGGTTTCTTGTATCATTTTTACTTCTTCATTAGTCCAGTCTGGTTTTTCAGGCAAAAATGCATGAAACATTGCATTACGATAAATTTTATGCTTATCACCGTTGCTTTCACCTTTTTCTTCTGCAATCAATTTGCTAAGCCCCTTATTGCCAGCTCCTGTAATTGATTGGTAAGTAGATATAACTACTCTTTTCAAACCATAATTTTCATTAAGAATCTTTAAAGGCAATACCAATTGAATTGTAGAGCAATTAGGATTGGCAATAATATAATCATGATTGATCAAAGCATGTGGATTGACCTCAGGCACAACCAAAGGCACATTTTTATCCATCCTCCAAGCGCTGCTATTATCAATCACAATACATTTCTTATTGGCAGCTATGGTAGCAAACTCTTTACTAGCAGAACCTCCAGCAGAAAATAAAGCGATATCAACATCATCAAATGAATTTTCGTCGAGTTTTTCTACTTTGTATTCTTTATTTCTAAAATTTATTATTTCACCTTCCGAACGGCTCGAAGCCAGAAGCTTCAAACTCGAAAATGGCAGGTCAAATTCATCAATTAATTCGATCATTTTCCTGCCTACTAATCCTGTAGCCCCGGCTACAGCAATAGAAAATTTAGGAGATTGATTCATAAATCGAATTCTCAAATTTTGGAACAATTATTTGTTCAATCTTCAAAGCTTGTCCTGTTTCAGTATCAATAATTAAATTGACACCACAGAGCCTTTCATCTTTTTCAGCCATTTGAAATTTATGTGCAGTCTGAAGAGTAAATCTTTTAAGAGCCACTTCCTTGCTCATACCAACTACAGAATCATAAGGACCAGTCATACCGGTATCAGTTATATAAGCAGTTCCTTTTGGTAGAATGCAAGCATCGGCAGTAGGAACATGTGTATGTGTACCAATAAGAGCAGAAACACGTCCATCGAGATGCCAAGCCATCGAAATTTTTTCTGCAGTCGCATCCGCATGAAAATCCACAATTATAATTTTCGCTTTGTCTTTAATCACACCAAGAGCAAAATCCATAGCTCTAAACGGACAATCTATGGAATACATAAAAGTACGTCCTTGCACTTGTATTACTGCAATATCTGCACCATTATGATTATATACTTTAAAACCTCTACCAGGATTGCCAGGAGGATAATTCAAAGGGCGCAAAACTCTTTCGTCTTTAGCAATTAATGGTTTAGACTGCCAATTATCCCAAATATGATTACCTGTGGTTATTACATGAACGCCTAATTCGTAAAGCTCTTTAGCTTCCGGCTCGGTTACACCTTTGCCATTACAAACATTTTCGCCGTTGACAATTACAAAATCCGCCTTATACCTTTCAATAAGTTCAGGAAGATACTGCCTTACTGCCTTCATTCCAGGCTCTCCGACTATATCACCGATAAAAAGTACACTCAATTTCCCTGTCATTTACTTTCTTCATCATTTTAAACATAATTGCAATTTATGAAATTCTATCCTAATATTTTAAAATAAATTCAATTTATTCGTCTTAATGTTCTGTAAAATTTTTGGAGATTATGATGAAATATACGATTGCCGGTAATATTGCCGATATTATTAACGAAAGGATTTTCCCCGGTGAAATTGAGATCGATAATGGTAAAATTTTAAGGATTACTGAAAACAACAATGTGTATTCTGATTATATTTTACCGGGATTTATCGATTCTCATATTCATATCGAAAGCTCAATGCTTGTTCCATCCGAATTTGCAAAAATTGCAGCTCGGCATGGTACTTTAGCACTTGTATCAGATCCGCACGAGATTGCCAATGTTATGGGAATTGACGGTGTCAAATATATGATTTATAATGCTGCAGGACTGCCTATTAAGTTTTATTTTGGTGTTCCTTCATGCGTTCCTGCTACTGATTTTGAAACTGCTGGTGCATCTATTGATGCCGCCGAAATTGAAAAATTATTCAAAATATATGGCCTTAGCTACTTAAGTGAAATGATGAATTTCCCTGGTGTTATTTATCAAATTCCAGATATTATGAAAAAAATTGAAATCGCTAAAAAATACAATGCTCCTATTGATGGACATGCACCTGGTCTTAGTGGTGAAAACCTTAAAAAATATGCCAAAGCTGGTATTAGCACCGACCATGAATGCTTTGATATCAACGAAGCCCGAGAAAAAATTTCTCTCGGTATGAAAATTTTAATTAGAGAAGGCTCTGCTGCTAAAAATTTTGAGGCTCTTTTCCCTTTAATTGATGAATTTCCTGATATGGTAATGCTTTGCAGCGACGATAAGCATCCTGACGATTTGATTGGAGGACATATCAACAAATTAGTCTCGCTTTCTGTCAATAAGGGACTTAATCTGTTCAATGTTCTTAAAGCAGCTATTTTAAATCCGATTAAACATTATAAAGTAGATATTGGACTACTAAGAGAAAATGATTCGGCTGACTTTATTATTGTCGACAACCTTAATGATTTTAATGTAATTAAATCTTATAAATCAGGTGAGATTATCGCTGAAAATGGTCGTGAAAATTTCCTGGGAAAAAATATTGAGATTATTAACAACTTTAAAGCAGATCTATGCACAATCGAAGACTTACAGATTAGGTACAAAAACAAGCAACTAAGGATAATTCAGGCTATCGAAGGTGAATTGATTACTAAAGAAATAATTGACCACCCAAATTCTGAAAATGGATATGTAATATCCGATTTGCAAAAAGATTATTTGAAGATTGTTGTTTTAAATAGATATCAATACTCAAAACCCGCTGTAGCACTCATAAATGGCTTTGGAATTAAAAATGGAGCTATTGCTACAAGCGTAGCACACGACTCTCATAATATTATTGCAGTCGGAGCTGATGATGAATCAATCATTTCTGCTATCAATTCTGTAATCATCAATAAAGGTGGTATGGCAATTTGCGACGATTCCGGAACAAGTATTCTCAAACTTCCTATTGCTGGCATTATGAGCAACGAAAGTGGCGAATCTGTTGCAGAAAAATATGCAGAACTTAATAAAAGAGCAAAAAATTTGGGCACTAATATGAATGCTCCTTTTATGACTCTTTCATTTATGGCTCTATTAGTTATTCCTGAAATAAAATTGAGCGACAAAGGTTTGTTCGATGGGCGTAGCTTTGAATTTTTAGAGCTCGAAGTTTAAACGTATTTACAAACCCTCTACATTTTTGTGGAGGGTTTTTCTTATGTATCCAACCACTCACAATCCATTGTTAAAATATTTTTCCGAATATCAACTCTTTAATTTTTTATTTATCATTAATCGAGGGAAAAGGGTATGAAAAGAATTGCTACGGTATTTGTAATTGCATTTTTGTTTGGAATCGGACTTAAAGCTGAAAATACAGAATTGCCTTCCAGCTTCACTGTTACTTTAGCACAAGATCCTGCTTTTGGTTTCTATCCCGCTGTCTATGGTTCGATAGGTTTGTCCGAAACTACTTCTTTGACTTGCTATGGTGTATTCTGGACTTCTCCTGGCACAGGCAATCATTCTTCAGTCGATAAAATTGGTTATGATTTATTGACTGAATTTGGCATTGGAGTCAATTTTTCTATGATTGATGGAGCTTTGAACGTCAATCCTTCCCTTGGTCTTGCAAATGGTATCTACCAATCTGGTGCAGACAGACCAGTCGTAGGGGATAATATTGTTCCGCAATGTGCTGTTACTTATACAACAGAGTCAATTTACTTACCAATGTATATTATATATTGGAAGGCATTAAGAAAAGAAGGTCCGGTTACTTTAGATTTGATAGACTGGTGCGTTATGCCCGGATTAAATGTCAATAAAAACCTGACTGTCGGATTATGCTTAGATCACTTGCTTACTACAGTCAATGCTAATGATGAATCATTGACAACGACTTCTTATTTATGGTTAGGTCCATATTTAAAATTGAACATTAAAAATGCAAGTGTCTCATTCAGTGCTGGTTTAGATTTGGTAGATTATACTACTATTTCTGCAGGTGAAGATCAAATCAAAGATTACTACAAATTAACTACTTCAAT
>JAUQWR010000278.1 GCA_030835065.1 Candidatus Kapaibacterium sp. | reverse complement strand
AGAATGCAAAGAAAAGATATTAAATCAGAAACTACTGTAAAAGCTAGTATTGGCAAAAATGCTGAAGGTGGATTTGATTTGGAAGTTGAAATTATTTCCGAAATTTCTGGTGTTTCTCAAGCTGAAGCTGATGAATTAGTTAATGCTGCTCATCAAGTTTGCCCTTACTCAAGAGCTACTAGAAACAATATCGACGTTAGCGTAAAAGCTATTGCAAAATAATTTAATAATCTTTTAGTTTTAAGCATCGTTGACTTATCGACGATGCTTTATTTTTTATTAAATTTGTACTTATTTATTTTATTTGGAATAGGGAAATGGGATATAATTATTTTGCATTAAATGTTGAAGAAATTGCTGAAAAGCAATTTGAAAGAACTGTTATTGAAAAAAATACTGATAGTCTTCCGCAAGCTGATGTTTTAATTAAAGTTGAATACTCTTCGCTCAACTATAAAGATGCTTTATCTTCAAGCGGACATAAAGGAATTACTCGAAGATTTCCTCATACTCCCGGAATTGATGCCTCTGGTGTTGTAGTCGAATCAAATTCAGATAAATTCAAAGAAGGCGATAAAGTAATTTGCACAGGTTATGACTTAGGTATGAATACATCAGGCGGATTTGGCGGTTTTATTAGAGTTTCTGCAGACTGGGTAGTCAAACTCCCTGAATCAATGACCCTGAGAGAATCAATGATATATGGTACTGCCGGCTTTACTGCTGCTACTGGAATTTATGAAATTATTAGTAATGGAATTAGTCCTGATATGGGGCAGGTACTCGTAAGCGGAGCTAGTGGTGGTGTGGGCACAATGGCAGTAGCGATGCTTTCAAAGCTTGGATATGAAGTTGTGGCTTCGAGCGGCAAACCAGAAAAGAATCAATTTCTTTATGATCTTGGAGCAAAAGAAATCATTAGCCGCGAAGAAGTTAATGATGCATCCCAAAAGGGGCTTCTGCCTCCTCGCTGGATTGCTGCAATAGATAATGTTGGTGGAAATACTTTATCTACGATTCTAAGACAAGCAAAAGATAGAGCAGTAATCACTAATTGCGGTATGGTCGAATCTACTTTAATCAATACTTTTGTATTTCCTTTTATACTGCGTGGAGTTAGGCTTATAGGTATCGCAAGTGCAGAAACACCTATGAATCAACGTTTAACACTTTGGGATAAAATCGAAAATGTATATCGTTTGGACGATAAAATTGAAAAATATGTGAAAGAAGTTGGTTTGAATCAGTTAAGTGAAGAAATTGATCTTATGTTGAAAGGTCAGCAAGCCGGAAGAATACTTTTAAATCATAATATAAAATAGTGATTTTACAAAAAAGGGGCTTTCGAAAGCCCCTTTTATTTAAAAAATTACATCGCTAATCTAACTTCTTGAATACCTTCAAGTTTCATTTGAAGAATCCTTTCAACTCCGCCTTTAAGAGTCATTGCTGCACCAGGGCAACCAGCACAAGCACCAGCCAATTTAACGAATACAATGCCATCTTCTACTTTTTTAAGTTCAATCATACCGCCATCAGCTTCAATAAATGGGCGTATATCTTTATTGATTATTTCTTCAACTGAGTTATATAATTCAGTGTTGTTCATTTTTTATTCCTTTAGTTTAATTTTGATTTG
>JAUQWR010000277.1 GCA_030835065.1 Candidatus Kapaibacterium sp. | reverse complement strand
CATATTGCTACTATTCCTGATGTCTTGGCTGGAGTCAAAGCTCTTGGTTATGATCCTGCAAAAGTTAAAGTTCTTATACACCAATTTGTAACTCTAACAGACAACGGAGAACAGGTCAAAATGTCGAAACGAACCGGCAAAAGCTATACTTTAGATGATTTGCTGGATGAAGTTGGTTCGGATGTTGTCAGGTTTTTCTTATTAATGAGAAGTATCAATACACATCTCGAATTCGACTTAAGCCTTGCACGCGAGCAGAGTGATAAAAATCCTGTCTTTTATCTTCAATATGCTCATGCTCGAATAAGTTCGATTTTTGATAAATTAAAAGAACAAAATATTGATATTAATCTTTCTGACATCAATCTCGATTTGTTGAATGAATCAGCTGAAATAAAATTGATTAAACAAATTTCAAAATATACTGAGATAATCGAGATTGCAGGTACAAAATCAGAACCACATGTTTTGTGCGAGTATTTAAAAGAATTAGCTGCTGCATTCCACATATTCTATCATGAATGTAGAATTATGGGAACTGAGAATATTCTTATGAATAGCAGACTTGCTCTTGCTAAAGCCGCTCAAAATGTCTTAAAATCAGGGCTTGCTGTATTAGGCATCAATGCTCCAGAAAGAATGTAGTATAATCAAATTGCAATTAAAGACTATTTCGATTATTATTTAAAAATGCTTGATTTACCTTAAAATAATGTAGATCAAGCATTTTTGTCTAAAATTATTATTAATAATATATTTTAAATCATTTCATATAATTTTGTAATTGTGTTCCAATTCCTAGTAGTAGCATCTACCTTCAGTTTCGACTCAAAATAATTGTTTGTAAGTTTAGTTCTTCCATATCCATTGGGGCAATTCAAATAAATGTAATTGTTTATTATATTAAATTTATCCGGACTAAAATCAATAGCCTCAAGTTTAGATTGCAAAGAATAATCAGGTATTTGTTTTAATATGCTAATATGAAGATTTTTATAATCAATATCTTTAAATGGATTATTCTCAATAATAAATTGCAAATCTGATTTTCTAATTACTAAAGTTTTAATGTCATAATTATATTTTTTTTGGATTAATTCAACTATTTCCATTTCCAAAATTTCTTCATTAATATCTTCAAATCTAAATAAAATATTGCCGCTTTGAATATAAGAACGAATACAATCAAATCTTAAATATTTAAGAAATTCGACAAATTCTTTCATTTGAATTTTATTTTTGCCGCTTACGTTTACTCCACGCAATAATGCAACATAATCAATCATTTACAATCTCAACTAAAATTTCATCTTTATTAATAGGTGTACCACTTTTTACAAATATTTTATTTACTCTACCCGATATTGGAGCTTTCAATACATTTTCCATTTTCATAGCTTCAACAATCAGCAACTTATCTCCTTGCATTATATGATCACCTTCTTCGACAAAGCTTTTTACGACTAACCCGGGCATTGGAGCCTTTACTACTCTTTTAGATTCTCCACCAGAAGCAGCAGAATTTGAAATGAATTTTTCCAATAATTCTTTTGTTGCATTTGTAACTTCGACAGAATAATTCATTCCATCAAGCCCGATATTTAAATTTCCATCTTCATCAAAGTCTAATTCTACTTGAGCAAGTTTTTGATTGACTGAAAATGAGAACACATTATCTGATATTTTTTTCAATAATTCAATATTAAAAATTTTATCATTGATAGCAATATTCGAATATGTAGTTTTCGAATACTTGCATTCATACTTATTTTCATTAATTTTAAGAATTATATCACTCATATCTGTCTCAAATTAGTCTTCTAATCATTAATTGTTTTTCTTTCCACTTGCTTACTTTAGCTTCTTGCTTTTGTGGAATTTTATTATGATTTGTCATTCTATATCCATAAGCAGCAATAGCAGCAATCAACTCCTCATTTTCGGCTTTCATTTTGTCTAAAGAAGCAAAATCGAATGCATGTTCAATAAATCCAGTATCGAAATATCCATATCTAAATT
>JAUQWR010000276.1 GCA_030835065.1 Candidatus Kapaibacterium sp. | reverse complement strand
CGACGAAAGTTTAACTGCTTATTTCAACGACAAATATTTCGATGAGACAAAAAAATGGCTATCGAACATAATTTATGAAGGAACTCAATATAGACATCAGAATCCTCATTTTATCATAGATTTAGCTGAAGGTGGTTCAATAACAACTAATAAAAGTTTTCGAGAGATTTTTACATTATTCGGAAGCCCTATCATAACCAATGAAAGGAATGAACATATTTTATATCCTCAAAAAGATATTAGTACAGACATTAATCCAACTCTTCTATGGGCAATTGAACAAATTTTCAATCTTTTCATTTACGGAGAAAAAAGTTGTGAAATGGTAAATGTCTGTGAAAAGGCAAATATCAAAAGAGATATTCGTTGTTCAGAAAAACCTTGGGACAGATTAAAAACTGGTGATAGTTGTCAATTTTGTTTATAATTATATCATTGGGGATTGTCAAATTTTGAACCTATAATTAATTAGAAAAAGGAAAATTTATGTCAAAGCAAATTGAAAGCGAAAAACTGTTAGTCAAGGATGTATTCCAAAGATTCTATCGTATCCCTGAATACCAAAGACCTTATGTTTGGGGTTCAGACCAAGTAACAGAATTACTCGACGATGTTTATGCTTCCTCTCAATCTAATCGTCAAGAGAACCAATCACAGTATTTTATTGGTTCTTTGGTTCTTCATAAAAAAGAAAAGCTTGAAAACGGAATAAAGTTTATTGAATACGATTTGTTAGATGGTCAGCAAAGGTTAACAACACTATTGTTACTGACTGCTGTTGTTCGAGACTTAACTCCGGCAAGTCACGAAGCAAGAATAAAATCCTGCAAAGAATCTATATATAGAATGGCTGTACCAGACGACAATATCCCTGAAAGACTGAGGATCGTATTTGATATAAGAAAAGAAGTTAGTGAATTTGTTGAATCTTATATTAAAACTGATGGTGGAACGAATAAAATAGAAGATTTGATAAAACTTGCTGGTGAAAACGGTAATAAGAATAACAATGAAAACGAAATTGATATTTCAATTCGGAATATGGCAAAAGCCATAATGACCATAAGAGATTATTTTTCATCTAATGACAGACTTGATGCTGTTTTCCCTTATCTTAGGTCGAATGTAGTAATGATTTATGTAGCCGCTGATGAATTAGATGATGCCTTCAGACTTTTTACGATTATGAACAACAGGGGTGTAAAATTAAGAAGTAGCGATATACTCAAAGCAGATAATCTTGCACTTGTAAGAGATGAGAATAAACGAAAAGAATATGCTAAAGAATGGGAAGAAATCGAAAATTATTTCAGTGATGACTTCGATAATTTCTTATCCCAAATTAGAACTGTCTTGGTAAAAACAAAAGCCAATCTGACTTTACTAAAGGAATTCGAAGAAAATATTTATAATCCAAAATCCTTTGATAGGTCAACTAAGATTTTTACACCGCTAAGACCTTTAATCAACAAAGGAGAAGAAACCTTTAAGTTTATAAAGAAGTATTATGATAATTATATTGAATTATTCGATAAGGATAATTATTCTTATAATAACAGCTTTAAATACAAGAATTTGCTGACGGTAATGGAAAAAGGGTTGGAAGCTGATTACTGGGTTGCTCCAATCTTAAAATATTATGATAAATTTAAAGAGGAAAAAATCATTGAATTTCTGGAACTATTGGACAATAAGTTTTCAGCTGATTGGATAAACGGTTTGTCACCAACTGTAAGGATTGAAAATATTAATTCAATCATCAAAAAGATTGATTTATCTTCAAATACAACCGATGTGCTCAATTCAAACGAATTAACTTTCAATTCTAATGATTTTATTAGAATATTGAGTGGAGATATTTATAGCAAGAGATTTGCACGTTATGTACTCTTAAAACTTGATTATTTGTATTTAAGTGAAACATCAAAACTTTCTTTACCTGATATAATAAGCATTGAACATATTTTGCCTCAAAATCCAAGTGCAGATAGTCAATGGATAGACGATTTTACAAATGATGAGAGAGCGAAACTAACTAATAAGCTTGGTAATTTAGTTTTAATTTCCAAAAAGAAAAATTCTTCCCAAGGTAATAAAGACTACTCCAAAAAGAAAGATAATTATTTTAAAAATAGGGTTGAAGTCTTTTCAAATTCTGTTAGAGTATTATCCAATAACAATGAGTGGAAACCGGATAATCTTATTAAGCATCACATAGAAGTGATGAAAAAATTATTCGGTTCTTATGGTATCCAAAGAACTGAAGAAGAACTAAAATCATTGCTAAATTTATAATTATTAATAGGTAAAACCATGACAAAGCAAGATTATGATTTACATGAAAAAGAGTTTGTTGAGGAACCTTTTCTTGCACAACTTGAAACTCAAAAATGGATAATAAAAAGACTGACCAGCAGTCAAAAACCGGAAGATTCTTTTAGGGATTCTTTTAACGATGTGGTTTTAGTACCTGAGTTAAAAAAAGCAATTTTAAACATTAATCCTTGGCTTGAAGAAGACCAGCTTCCAGATTTATTCAAACGAATTACTTCCTTTAGTACGGCTTCTTTAATAGAATCAAATAAAACAATCCTGCAGTTATTAACCGAGAATACTTCAACTGATGTTAACAGACAAACGGGTGAAGTTAGTCCAACTGTTAGATATATTGATTTTAAAAATATTGAGAAGAACTCATTTCTTGCAGTTTCGCAAATGAAATTCAGGGTTCCTGGTACTGATAATTTTATCTACCCAGATATAGTTTTATTCGTAAATGGTTTACCTCTAATTGTAGTCGAGTGTAAATCTCCTAAGAAGAACAATCCTATCGGCGATGCTATTGATGATTTGATGGACTATTCAGGACAGTCAGGTGAATCATATAAAAAGCTATGTAATCAGCAGTTATTTTACTATAACCAATTCATAATTGCAACTGACAGAAATAGAGCAAAATTCGGAACTATTACGACAAATATTGAGAAATATTTCTATAGGTGGACGGATCCTTATCCATACAGCATTGACGATTTGGAACATGGTGATTCTTCTCCAAATGAGCAACAAAGACTCATCCTCGGTATGTTATCTCATGATAATCTTCTTAGCATTATTAAGTCATTCACAATCTTTAGTTCAAATAATGAAGGTAAATCAATTAAAATTGTAGGAAGATACCAACAATTCAGAGCTGTTAAGAAATCCATTCAGAAGCTACTAAGCGGGAATAATAGACTTGAAAAGAGTGGAATTATCTGGCATACACAAGGCTCAGGTAAATCATTAACAATGATGTTCATGGTTCGTGAAATGTACAATCATGAACAACTTAGGAAGTATAAAGTTCTCTTTATTACTGATAGAACTCAACTCGAAGACCAATTAAATACAACAAGTCAGAGTATAGGTTTTACGGTAAATGTAGCAGATAGTATATCAAAATTAAAAGAATACCTAAGAACGGATAGCTCTGATTTGGTAATGGGTATGATTCATAAGTTTCAACCTTCAGATTTAGAAATCGTATTCCCAATTCTCAATCCAAGTCCAAATATTCTAATTATGATTGATGAAGCTCATCGGTCAATTTACAAAAAGTTAGGAGCAAATTTGGATAAAGCTTTGCCTAATGCCGCAAGAATAGCATATACAGGAACCCCAACAGATAAAACAGAAAAGGAATTTAAGGATTATATAGACAAATATACAATGAGGCAAGCTATTGATGATGGGGTTACTTTAGAAATTGTATATGAAGGAAGAACACATAAAGCTCAAATAGATAATAAACCTGATGCTGACAAAAGGTTTGAAGACGTATTTAGTGATTATAATATAGAGGAACGTCTTCAAATTCTTGGCTTTGGCACTAGAGATGCATACCTTGAAGCTCAAACAACAATTGAAGCCAAGGCTTCAGATATTATTAAACATTATATATTTCAGGTTTTTCCTAATGGATTTAAAGCTCAAATTGTAGCAAATTCCAGAGATGCCGCCGCCAGATATAAAACAACTTTGGAACAAGCTATTAAGAAAGAAATTGAACAATTACATCTTTCAAATCCTTATTGTATTGATATTGATACATTAAGAAAACTTGAAATTGCTGTTGTTGTTTCCGGATTATTCAATGATAAACCACATATTAAACCTTTTACAAGCAATACCTATCACGAGAAATCTATTGCAAGTTTTAAAATTCCTTATAACAAAATAAATAAGGAAGAGAATATTGATGGTAATATTGGAATAATTGTTGTCAACAACATGCTTTTAACAGGTTTTGATGCTCCGATAGAACAAGTTCTTTATATCGACAGAATAATAAAGGCACACAATTTATTACAAGCTGTTGCAAGAGTGAACCGAATTGAAGAAAATAAAACCAAAGGATTCATAGTTGATTATGTAGGAATTGGTCATCATCTGAAAGAAGCCTTAGACGACTATGATGAAAGAGAACAAAAGGAAATCATTGATACTTTTGGGAATGAAGAGAGTGAAATGAACGACTTAATGCAAGCACATTCTGAAATATGGGATTTTGTTAAAAAGCACGGAATAAATGATTTATCTGATATGGATGCGATATACGATTTGTTTTATGATGAAGATATAAGATTTCAATTTATGTTGGCATTTCAAAAATTCAGTAAAAATTTGGACTCTGTGTTTCCAAGAAAAGAAGCTTTGGAATATTACGATGATTTTAAATTATTTTCAGCTGTGAATATCCAAGCTGGTGCTCATTTTAAAGATGATCGTTTGAGTATGAAATCAGTTCCAGAGAAGTTGAGAATAATCACTGACGAGTATCTTGTTTCAAAAGGTATTTATCAAAAGATAAAACCTATCGAAATTCTTGACGACAGATTTATGGAGCATGTTCAGCAGAAAAAACGAGCTAAAACTAAAGCTTCTGAAATTGAACACGCAATTAGACATCATATAAATATTAATTACAATGAAGATCCTGATCTTCACGCTTCATTTGCAGAATCTTTATCAAGTATTCTTGAAGAATTCAAAAACAATTGGGAAATGATTTATAAAAAACTTGAAGAATTGCGAGAGCGAATGAAGAATGCAAAAAAGGAACCAACCTATGGTCTTCATATTAGAAAAGAAATGCCGATTTTTAGAAAGCTTAAATCCTTATTCTTTGTGGATAAAGACCTTGAAGAAGATTCAATAGCTTATATTGTAAATCTAACTCAATTAATATTTATCAAAATCGAATCAGAAATTAGGTTACAAGGATTTTGGAATAGTACAATCCCTCAGAATAAACTAAAAGCTTCAATTCAAGATATTTTAATATCGCCAGATTTTAAACAAAAATATCCTGAAATTTTTAAAAGAGTTTTTGAAGAAAGAAATAAGTTTATAACGGAATTGATGCTTTGGGCCAAAGATAATCATTTTACAATTATAACTGAAGATTAATGGATATAACATATAAAATAGAATATCGTAAAAGAAAGAATATCACTATTTCGGTAGAGAGGGACAAAACAATTATTGTTAAAGCTCCTCCAAATGCAAGTATTGAATATATTGATAAATGTGTCAATCAGAAAAGGCTCTGGCTCTATAATAAGTTGAATCATTCTCAAAAATATAAAGAAAAGCAAACGAAAGAATTCATCAATGGGAGTTCCGTTTACTATTTAGGACGTCATTATAAATTAGAAGTAGTTGATGATGAGAGTGATTGCATTTATTTTAAAAGTAAGTTTTTCATTTCAAAAAAATCTTTGAAATCAGCCGAACAATTATTACAAAGTTGGTATCGTAGCAAGGCTGAAGAAAAAATCAGACCTAAGATTAGATATTTTGCTGAGAATTTGGGTGTCCAGTATAATAGTTTAATGATTACGGATATGAAGTACCGTTGGGGTTCTTGTACACCCAAAAATAATATTAATTTCAATTGGAGATTGATAAAAGCACCATCTTTTGTGATTGATTACATTGTTGTCCACGAACTGACTCATTTGATTGAAACTAATCACACAAAAAAGTTTTGGGATATTGTTTCAATACAATTGCCAAATTATCAAAAAGCAAAAGAATGGCTTAAAGATTTTGGAGAGTTATTAGATTACTAAAAATTAAACAACATGCGTAAATATTGATATTTAATGTCAACCTTTAGGTCCATTGAAATAAATGTTGAATGGTGTGTTTTATAATGAAATACAAAAGAAAAATGAACATAAAATGTGTATATTGTAAAGAATATTTCGGCATGCAAATCGGCATAATGCAATGATATTACAATGGCTTAGCAGTCATGTAAATTATAGCAATATTGCTATTGAAATTGGGAGGTAATGTAAACAATTGAGAGAAAACGATGAAAAAAGCAGATAAAATAATCAACCAAATCAAGCTCTATCAGCTTAACAATAAAGCAGTTACTGAGTCATATTCTAATTTGGACTTGGCTAATAGGATTGTTCTGCAATTGTACCAAATTCGTCAAAAATACGGTTATTCTCAGCAGGAACTTGCAGATAAGATTGGAACAACACAGTCTGTAATAGCCAGAATGGAACTAAAAAAGTCAATTCCAGCACTAACTTTTCTGAATAAAGTTGCCAAAGCTCTCGAAATGGATTTGAAAATTGAATTGGTTCCGAAAATAAATTAAAAATGGAAATTAATAAGGATATTAATCAAAATACAGTGTTTAGGCGTAAAAAAAATATGAAATTTGAGAATAATTCTGATATGGAGGACTTATGTCTCTGATATTGAAAATTCAAGAATTTATAGTTGATTCAAATAGAAATATTAATGATATTTTACGATTATGTAAAATATTGGCGAACAACTTAAAAAATGTGGATTTTAACAAGTGGATTAATAGCGAGTTAAATGGTTTTAGCTCTAAAGAAAATTTGCCAGAGTACAGAATCATCCCATGTCTTTTACAGGGTGATTTTGTTGGATACTTTGGAAGGCAAATTAATAATGCTCCTATACCTCTAATGTGTTTACCAGAATCATTAAGGGAAGATTTCAGATATGTTTATTTTACTAATAGTGTTGCTGAAATAAATAACTTGGCTGAGAATAATAATTCAGGTTCAATACATTTGGGTATTCCTCCGGATTTTAATATCTTAATAGGCAATAATGTATATCAAGACATGCAGTGTATTTCTTCAAGGAGAATAGTTTCAACTTCAGCATTAATAGCAGTTATAGATAAAATTAAAACAATTATTCTGGACTTCATTTTAGCTATTCAAAACGAAAAAATTGTTGTTGATGATGTATCTAATCAGAATAATCTTGAGAAGGTAAATGAACTTGTTCACCAACATTTTTATGGAACGATCCAAAATCTATCAATAAACAGTTCAAATTTTTCACAATTAACAACAGTCAATGTATCAACAAATGATATTGAAAGTTTGATACTATATTTAAAAAATAATGGTATAGAAGAAAGTGATTTGTTTGAATTAGAAAATGCAATAAAACAAGATGGAATACCACAAAGCAAAGATAAATTTGGGATAAAAGTATCTGAATGGATGGGTAAAATAATAACTAATGGTGCTAAAGGTGCTTATAATATTGGTGTTAACGTTGTTGCGAACATAATTGCTAATTCATTAAGTCAATATTACGGATTCAAATAATATGTTAAAACACGAAATCCCATATAACGAATTGCCTCTTCTCCCACCAATAGCGGAGTTGGAGAATCAGGCAATCTTGTAACAGCTTATTCAGTCTCACAAAGCTCTGGCTGAATTGAAGGGATATTCAGAGTTGCTTCCTGATAAATCCCTACTGTTAAATACTATAACTCTGCAGGAAGCAAAGGAAAGTTCTGCTATCGAGAATATCATAACTACACATGACGCATTATACAAGTCACTTGCTTTGCCTAAAAGCAAGATTGATAAAGCAACTAAAGAAGTTTTAAATTATAGACAAGCTTTATGGTTGGGGCATGAATCCGTTTTGAAACACAAGCTGATAACAACTAATACTATCATCGAAATCCAAAAAGAACTTGAGCAGAATGATGCAGGCATAAGAAAATTGCCGGGAACGAAATTGATGAATGATAAAACTCAGGATATTATTTATACTCCTCCCGAAGGAGAAAATGTATTAAGGAATTTGCTTTCAAACCTTGAACATTACATTAATAACAATGATGGTTTTACTGACCCTTTGATAAAATTGGCTGTTATGCATTATCAATTTGAATCAATACACCCTTTTTCCTGACTTCCGCACTTTTTGAAAAAGCAGAAAAAAAAGCTTGGAAACCCGCATAATTACTATATTTGTATTTTTGAGTTGGGTGTCCCGGGGTGAAAAATGTTTATAAGAGAAAAGAAAAATAAAAGTGGTAAAGTAAGTATTCAGATAATAGATAAAAGTACCGGCAAATATAAGGTAATAAAAACGATTGGATGTTCGGAAGATTTAAGCAAAATAAAGGAATACAAACAAAAAGCAGCAAAATGGCTTGAAGAACAGACATCTCAGATATCATTAGATTTTACCAATGAAAAGCAACAAATAGAAAACTATTTAGAAAGAATAAGTGAAATCAATGTAATAGGCACAGACTTACTATTGGGTAAAATCTTTGAAGAGATAGGATTTTCACAATTAAAAGAGCCACTTTTCAGACATTTAGTATTTTCAAGAATATGCTATCCTGTAAGCAAGCTACAGACAATCGACTATATAATGAAATATCACTCGATAGAAATTAATGTTGACAAAATATATAGATATTTAGACAAATTAAATAATAAACAAAAAACAGAAGTACAAGAAATTAGTTTCAATCATACATTAAAAATTCTAAATAATACAATAAATATAGTATTTTATGATGTAACAACATTATATTTTGAAATAGATAAAGAAGATGAAATACGTAAAACAGGATTTTCAAAAGAAGGTAAACATCAAAATCCACAAATAGTCTTAGGCTTACTGGTAAGTATAGATGGATATCCCTTAGCATATGAAATCTTTGAAGGGAATAAATTCGAAGGACATACAATGTTGCCGGTAATAGAAAGCTTCAAATACAAGTATAAATTGGAAAAATTAGTTATAATAGCAGATTCAGGTTTATTATCACAAGACAATATAAAAATATTGCAAGAACAGGGTTATGAATACATATTAGGTGCAGGAATAAAGAATGAGAGTAAAGAAATAAAGCAAAAGATAATGCAATTAAATTTGAAGAATGGAGAAAGTACAATTATCTCAAAGAATGAAAATACAAGAATAATAATAAGCTATTCTGATTCACGTTCGAAAAAAGATAGAGCCAATAGAGAAAAAGGGTTAAATCGTTTAGAAAAGCAGATCAAAAGTGGCATTTTAACGAAATCAAATGTAAATAAACGAGGATACAACAAATATTTAAATCTTGAAGGAGAAACAAAAGTAAGTATTAATCGCCTTGCCTTTGAGGAAGATAATAAATGGGATGGTTTAAAAGGATATATAACAAATACCAAACTCTCAAAAGAAGAAATAATCGACAATTACGGGCATTTATGGAAGATAGAAAAAGCATTTAGAATATCAAAATCAGATTTAAAAATAAGACCTATATACCATCGACTAAAACACAGAATTGAAGCGCATATTTGTATATCATTTGTAGCATATAAGTTGTATAAAGAACTAGAAAGACAATTAAAAGTCAAAAAATCGATACTTAGCCCTGAAAAAGCTATTGAAATTGCTAAAACGATTTATCAAATAAAAATGACAACACCTCTGAATAATGAAAAAATTGAAAAAATTATTATTACAAACAATCAACAAAAGTATTTAATTGGACTTTTTGAACTTTAATGCTTTTTTGGGTGTCCTGGTGCGGAACTCAGGAGGTCAGCGATTAAAACTTCATCCTTTATTTGTTTCTCGCCATATTCCATTCCTTTTAGGCTTTTTTCGCCTTCTAACCCTGCTTCTTTGAGTAAAGTGTTCCAGTCTCCAAATCTTTTTATTGCACTATTTAAACTGTATTTCGCTCCATTCTTTTTAGAATAGTCTCTTTGCTTGAGGCAATTCTTCCCAAAATTATTAGCGACAGCACGCAGGTCATTGAGATATTCAATGTCCGTAATTTACAATGTTTCTATTCCTTCTTTAAATGTTTTATATTTCAATTCTTTTAATAATTCATTTCTCATTCGAGTCGTGTCTCCATAATATGATACCATTCCAATTTTAACAAAGTCTCTCGTCAAAGGACTCCTTGTTCCTAAAATCTTGGAAGCGAACTCAAATACTTTTGCAACAAATAATATAATCCTCACATTCATTCTTACAGGTTTTCTAAAGCCCCATTTTTCTGATGCTGAATCTAAAAATTCTTGCAATGTCTGTTTGCCTTCGTCTCCGACATGATAGATTCCTTTAATATCGTCTTTAATAATTGCTTGTTTTGTAACTTCCAAATAGTCAATAACAGATATTAAATGTATCCATGTGGGCTTTTTCCATATACCTAAAATTTTATATTTAGCAAACCATTTAGCTGTATCAATCATTAATATACCTTTCCCATATACCATTCCTAATCGCAAAGAAATAGCGTCAATATTGTTTTTTTCGCATTGCTCAAACAATAATCTTTCTTCTTCAAGTCTAGTTGTAGCATGAACCGAGATTGGATTGCCATTTAGTATTCCTCGTGCTGGATTTTCTGGCGTGGTTTCGCCTTCAACATGAGGAAAACTTATAAGAATAATCTTTTTTATATTGCATTTAATAGCAACATCTAGAAGATTATTAAAATATTTTGTATTTGTTATAGGAAGGAATTTTTCTGGGTTACTTTTAAATAAAACTCCTGCAAAATGAACTATTGTATCAACATTCATTAGAGCAATACTTAAAGTATCTTTATTTGCTAAATCAGCTTTAAAAACACTAACATTGCTTAATCCTTTCAATTTAGGATCTACATCCTTTTTGTGTGTAAGTAAATTCAAATGCAAATTAGAGTCAATTAAATATTCGGCTAATAAACCGCCTAAGTTTCCAGCTGCTCCAGTTATTAATATTGTTCTCATATATGCAATATCAAAAATTATTATGGCACCCAACTCATTTATTTACGTACTCTCAATAAATGTATCTCGAAATTAGTATTTTTTAAGAAAATAAAAAAAAATATTTTTGCAAAA
>JAUQWR010000027.1 GCA_030835065.1 Candidatus Kapaibacterium sp. | reverse complement strand
AATCTGATGCGAATAGAATCAATTCTCGGATTGAATAAAATAATTGAAATGGTAATGAATGTGATTGGGCGTCCGCTTATTGGAATGGAATTCCCAGTAGATCAAGATGCTCATAACAATCTTATTACCGGTAAGTTAATCAGCATCGAAGGTGGCATTAATACTTTGACTTTTGGCAAACTCCCTGCTTTTATGGTTTCAGCTATAGAAAATATTATCAATTTTGAACAAATTTATTCTATCGGGTTTGCTTGGAACAACGAAGTATATGGCAATGCTACTATTATTTGTTTCAAAGACAAATCTAATAATAAATGCATTGATTCTAATACATTAGAAACTTTTGCAAAAATTATTTCTATTTTCCTCCAGAGATATTTGGCTGAACAAAATCTCAAAAAAAGTGAAAAATTCTTTAGAGAACTAACTTCAAATATTCAAGAAATAATTACTATTGTTGATACTTTTGGTAAAATTACATTTGCAAGTGACTCACACCTTGAAATATTAGGTTATTTGCCTGAGGAAGTTGTCGGATTGAATGCCTTCGACCTAATGCATCCTTTAGATAAACAAGCGGTTTTGGTCAAATTCCAAAATATGATTCTATCCAAATCAAAAACTCAAGCTACTTTTCGACTTAAAAGAAAAAATAATGACTTTGTTTGGCTCGAAGCAATGGCAAGAGTTATCGATAATTCTGAAGAAGACCTGAGAATAATTGTTACTTCCAGAGATATAACCGAATCACGAAAAGCCAAAGAAGCTTTAGAAGAAAAAACTACCTTGATTGAGTCGCAAAATTCTGAGCTTCTGGCTCTTAATGAAGAACTTTATCTTACTAATAAAAGAATTTTAGAAGTAAATAATAAACTACAAATTTCTGAACAAAATTACAGACAGATTTTTGAATCCATGACTAATGGATTTGCTCTCCACGAAATGATATTTGATTCGAATGGCAATGCTCTCTATTACGTTTTCTTGGATGTAAATCCGGCTTTCGAAAAAATGACGGGGTTGAAAAAAGCAAATATTATAGGCAGATCTGTCTTCGAAATTGTACCTAATCTCGAAGAGCATTGGCTTAGGACTTACGCAGAAGTGGCTAAAACCGGAAACCCAATTGTTTTCTCTAATTTCTCTCAAGATATTGGTAAGTTTTTTGAAGTTTCTGCTTATTCTCCTAAAAAGAACCAATTTGCTGTACTTACTTCCGACATTACTGATATTATTCTTTCTGAAAGAAAACTTCATCAAACTGAAAAAAGATTTA
This sequence comes from Candidatus Kapaibacterium sp., assembly GCA_030835065.1. Lineage (GTDB taxonomy): Bacteria > Bacteroidota > Ignavibacteria > Kapaibacteriales > UBA2268 > JAUQWR01. The sequence continues at coordinate 5,261 of JAUQWR010000027.1, read as the reverse complement.
CTACCATTTTTGAATCCATGAGCCATGGTATTCTTCTAATTAACTCCGATAGAGTTATAGTTGAAATCAATAATGCTGTAGAAGACATTATTGGATTGAGCAGAGAAGAAATTATCGGAAAATCGACTCTTTCTGAGCAATTTAAGCTTTATGATTCTAATTCAAATTTATTAGATAAAGAAAAATTAAACATATTTGATCTTGTACTTACTGGCAATGAAATCAAAGGTTTGATTATTGGAATTTACAACTACAAACAAGAAACAATTAAATGGATAAGCGTCTCTGCCAAGTCTATACCAGACTTAGAGAATAATCAATTCGAATTTTTCTTAATTCTTGATGATGTTACTGAATCCATTTTAGCAAAAAAATCTCTTGAAGAAAATGAAGCTAATTTGAGAACAATTTTAAACAACAATCAATTAGCATTCATTTTATTAAATAATAACCTTGATGTTGTTACAGCAAATGAGCTTGCAAAAAAATTCTTTAAAGAATTTTTTGATAAAAGCTATTCTGAAAATATCAATATTCAAAGTATTTATCCGAAATACTATTTTGATGCTACTATTGAAAACTTTACAAAGGCATTGGCTGGTAATAGTGTAGTTATTGAATTTGCATTAGTAAATTCTAAAGGTGATTTAAATCATTTTTCCGGTTTCTATCAACCTGTAATTAAAGACGGCAATGTATCCGGTATTTGCGTTTCAATCCATAATATAACTGAGCAAAAAAACGCACGAAAAGCACTTATTGAAAGCGAAGAATTGCACCGTTCGCTTATTGAAGCTTCGCCAGATGCTATTGTGATGATGAACAACGATGGTATTATTAATTTTGCATCTTCAAAAGTTTTCGAAATTTTCAGGATTGATAATAGTAAAGACATTATTAATACTAATCTATTAAACTGGGTTACAGAAGATTATAAAATTAAAGCTATTAATACATTTTCAGCTGTAATTAAAAGCGAATCCATTGAGGATATTTTGTTTGAATTAGTTAGAAAAGATAAATCTATATTTTGGGGTGAAGTTAATTCTAAAGTAATTCTTGATGAGTCTAACAAACCAAATGGTATTGTATCTATTATTCGAGATATCTCACAGAAAATATCTATCGAAAATGCACTTAAGCAAAAAGATGATATGATCAAAATGATACAAGAAGGCGTTTCATCCAAATTTGGCGTCAAATTCTTTGAAACACTTGTTATGTATCTCTCAAAACTTTTAAAAGCAGACTATTCTTATGTTGGTGAGTTTATCGATGAAAATCATGGTATTGTAAGAACAAAGGCTATTTGGCACAATGATAATATTTTAGAAAATTTTGAGTTTGAAGTCGAAGGTGCTCCAAGCAAGAATGTTCTCAATACTGATGCCTATATTGTAGAAAATGGAGCTGCCGAACTCTTCCCAAATGACCAACGGTTATTCGAGATGAATGTAAACTCTTATGTTGGTGTACCTCTTTTGGATTCTAATGGCAGAAGAATTGGCGTTATGGCTTCTATGTTCAAAAATAAACTCGAAAATGGTGAACTTACCAAACAGGTTTTACAAATTTTTTCTGCTCGTGCCGGTGCTGAAATTGAAAGATTAAATTCTGAAAAAGCTTTGGCAGAAAATGAAAGAAAATTTAGATCTTATATAGAAATTTCTACTATTGCTATTTTTATTGTCGATAAGCTTGGTAATTATACTTTTGTAAATGAAGCTGCTTGCAAGCTAACCCAATATTCCAAAACTGAACTTTTAAAAATGAGTATTAGAGATCTTGTTCACTACGACGACTACGAAACCGGTTTCAATAGTTTTAATAAACTATTAAAAAATGGTTCATCAGTAGAAGAAGTTGCTCTTAAGCGAAAAGATAGTGAAAAAGTCTTTGTTATTATCGATAGTATACAGCTTAATGATAATGAATTTATAGGATATTGCACTGATATTACTCAACAACGCAATCAGCAGTTGGCATTAAAAGAAAGCGAAGAAAAATATCGTAATCTTACCGAAAATGTTTATGATGGTGTCTATTCTACGAAAAATGGTATATTCGATTTCGTAAACGATAAAATGAGTAAGCTTTTTGAATACCAAGTACATGAGATTATTGGTATGCCTGCTTGGTTTCTTGCAAAACCAGAAATTAGAGATGATGTCAAAAATATGTTTTTTGCTAAGGTTGAAAATCTCGATTTGAGCCCGGTGGAAGTAGAATGTTGTACAAAATCAGGCAAATTGTTTATTGCTGAAATTACAACTAACCTTTCTTATGATAAGACTATCATGTATGGAGTTGTACGTGATATTACTGAAAGAAAACGTATCGAAACAGAGCTAAGAGCTGCAAAAGAAAAAGCTGAAGAATCAGATAGGTTAAAAAGTGCATTCCTCGCTAATACTTCTCACGAAATTCGAACACCAATGAATGGTATTATTGGATTTTGTGAATTACTCAAAGATCCGGATCTCACCCACACTGAAAGAACTGAATATATACACGTAATTAATAAATGCAGCTCACAATTATTGAATATTATTAATGACATAATTGATATTTCCAAAATTGAAGCCGGACAAATCACTATTACTGAATCTGCTTTTGATTTGTTTGTTGCTATTGATGATTTATGCAAACCTTTTGCTCAACAAGCTGAGTCTGCAGGTATTAATTTTATACTTACAAATAACCTGGATATCAATACAAATTCTACAATTATTACTGATATTACTAAATTATCTCAAATATTGAATAATCTAATAAGTAACTCTCTCAAATTTACTTCAGAAGGTGAAATTGAAGTTTCAGTCTCAATTTTTGATAAAGATAATGAATATCTTGAGTTTATTGTAAGAGATACTGGTATTGGTATCGAAAACGAACATAAAGATATAATTTTTGAGAGATTCAGACAAGTAGAGCATTTTGAAACTAGAAAATATAGCGGAACCGGGCTTGGGCTTTCAATTTGCAAAGCATATATCGACTTGATGAAAGGCTCCATTTGGCTCGAATCTGAGCCAAATGTTGGTACAAAGTTCCATTTCATTATCCCGAACAAACCACTCAGTGCTAAGAAAAACTCGATAAATACAAGTGGAGCTTATCTAGATGTAGATCTCAGTGGGAAATCGATTTTAATAGCAGAAGATGAAGAATTCAATTTCAGGCTTATAGAAGCAATGCTCAAAGAAACCAATGCTGACATAATACATTTAACCGATGGTCAATCTGCAGTCGATTACATTAGGGCTCATAGCAATATACAGTTAATTATGATGGATATTAAACTTCCAATTTTGAATGGATATGAAGCAACAAAACAAATAAAATCAATCAGACCCGATATTCCTATTATTGCTCAAACTGCATTTGCCTTTGTGGAAGACAAAGACAAAGCCATTGAAGCAGGTTGTAACGATTATTTAGACAAGCCAATTTCAAAAAAGAAACTGTTTTTGCTTTTAAAAAAATATTTTGCTTCCTAATGATTTTTGAATAATTTGAATTTATGAATCTTTCAAATTAGGACAAATAAAAAATGGAATGTAAAAAAGAAAAAAACAAAGTGAATTGTAATTGTTCTTACGATCCATGCTCCAGAAAAGGAATTTGTTGCGAATGTCTTAGTTATCATCTTAAAAGCAGACAGCTTCCAGGCTGTGCTTTTCCTAATAATGCCGAAAGAACTTACGACAGATCTTTCGAGCATTTTGCTAAATTAGTAAACGAAGGCAAAATTTGATTAATTAAATAAATTTTTATAAATGATTAAGTTATGCTAAATTTGTATTTTTTGTAGTACCATATTTGGGAAAATAACATTGGGTAAAATTGCGAAACCACGAACAACTAAAGGCTTAGCCACATTAATGGCAAAAGTTGCTCTCGAAAAGAAAGCTAATAATATATTATTGCTCGATTTATCAAAAATCGACACTGCTCCTACTGATTTCTTTGTTATTTGTTCGTGCGACTCTGAGCCGCAAATGGATGCCATCGTTAATGAAATGGAAAGAACAAGCAAAGACGCCGGACTAAAACGCCCTCGTACTGAAGGTCTTACTGGCAAAGAATGGGCTCTTATCGATTTCTTTGATGTAGTTGTTCACGTCATGCACAATCGTGCTCGTCTCTTTTATAAACTAGAACAATTATGGGCTGATGCTGCTTTCTATTCTCTATTAGAAGATGGCAAACTCAAAAAATTAAAACAAAAAGATGTTTTAGATTCTATTATCGGTGAAAGAATTTCTCATGAGATATAATTATTTAGTTCCGATTTTCCAAAATGCTTTAGCTAAATTAAATGTTAATCAAGATATAGAATTGTATTTTGATGTCCCCAAGAATGAATCTCATGGGGACTTTTCTTCAAATATAGCTATGCGCCTGGCTAAAACCCTCGGCAAAGCTCCTCGTGCCATTGCAGAAGATATTATTGCCAATTTAGAATATGATTCAAATCTTATTGAATCTTTCGAAATTGCCGGAGCTGGTTTTATTAATATTAAGCTAAAAAATAAGTTTTGGACTAATATTCTTGATTCTATTCTACTAAAAGCCGAAAATTTTGGCAGACTTGAAATTGGTGCCGGGAAAAAAGTAAATGTCGAATATGTTAGCGTCAATCCTACTGGTCTGCTTCACCTCGGGCATGGGCGAAATGCTGCTATAGGCGATACTGTAGCCAATTTATTCGATATGCTTGGCTACGAAGTTACTCGCGAGTATTATTTTAATAATGCCGGCAATCAAATGAAAAACCTTGCAAAATCCATTTATGCCAGATATATCCAATCTGTAGGCAATCCAGAGTTCCCATTTCCGGAAGATGGTTATCATGGCGAATATGTCAAAGAAATTGCAAATGAATTGATTGCTAAATATGATAAATCCCTAATCGATAATAATGAGCAAAACCTCAATTCAATTAGAAAATTTGGTGAAGAATGGTGCTTCGAAAAGATCAAAGCTACACTCGACAGAATTAATATTCGACAAGATGTTTATTTCAACGAAGACTCATTATATTCTGATGGTAAAATCAATGAAGTAATTGAATTCTTCAAAAAAGAAGGTCTAGCCTACGAAAAAGAAGATGCCCTTTGGTTGGCTCTATCCAAAATGGGCTTAGAAGACGATAGAGTTATTGTAAAATCTACCGGCGAACCCACTTATAGACTTCCTGATATAGCTTATCATCGCGAAAAATTCCGTAGAGGATTTGATTTGATTGTAGATTTATT
>JAUQWR010000275.1 GCA_030835065.1 Candidatus Kapaibacterium sp. | reverse complement strand
CAAATCAAAATAAAGGTTAGTGCCGACCTCAAGCCTGATATTCCAGTTATTGTTCCAAATCCTTCGTCCGGGATTATTAAAATATATTTTAATGGAAATATCAACTCATTTAAAAAAGTACATTTCTATAATTGCATTGGTCAAAAATCTTTCGAATATCAGGGAAATGATTACGAATTTGATATAAGTAAGCTCAATAACGGTCTTTATTATGTCAGTATCGAACAAAACAATATGATATACCATACTTCATTTGTTAAAGAATAAATGTTAATAATTTATTGATTTAGTTTTGACAAAAAAATAGTATTTTGGAAATCAAAATTGTAATAAATCTAAAGAGAAATTTATGGCAAAAGAAAAAAATATGGATAAAATGTTCGATAAAAATGAATCGGACAACAATGACGATAAAATGCGTGCGATAAAATCTGCTATAGATCAAATTGAACGTGCCCATGGCAAAGGTTCGATTATGAGGCTTAGCGATAGTCAAGTAGTTAAAGTTGACGCTGTTTCCACAGGTTGCTTATCTTTGGATGCTGCAATTGGTATTGGCGGCGTGCCAAGAGGAAGAATTATCGAAATATTCGGTCCTGAATCTTCAGGTAAAACAACTGTGTGCTTGCACGTGATTGCAGAAGCTCAGAAATTAGGTGGTATTGCAGCTTTTGTCGATACCGAGCATGCTCTTGATATTAATTATGCTCAACGTTTAGGTGTCGATCTAAACAATCTTCTTTTGTCTCAGCCTGAATTTGGCGAGCAGGCTCTTGAAATTGTCGAAACTTTAGTCCGCTCCAATGCTATCGATGTGATTGTTATCGACTCTGTTGCCGCACTTACTCCTAGAGTAGAAATTGAAGGCGATATGGGAGATGCTCAGATGGGTTCGCAAGCTAGACTTATGTCGCAAGCTATGAGAAAACTTAATGCCGCTATTGGTAAAACCAAAACTACTGTTATTTTTACAAATCAATTAAGATCAAAAATCGGTGTTATTTATGGTAATCCTGAAACTACTACCGGTGGTAATGCTCTTAAATTCTATGCTTCTGTTAGAATTGATATCAGAAGAAAAGAAGTGATTAAAGAAGGTAATGATATTATTGGTAACCGTGTGAGAGTTAAAATTGTCAAAAACAAGGTATCTCCTCCTTTTAAAGAAGTCGAATTTGATATTATGTATAACGAAGGTATATCTAAACTCGGCGATTTAATTGATGTTGCTACCGAACATGGAGTTATTGGTAAAAGTGGTTCTTGGTACACTTACAAAACTGAAAGAGTTCAGGGCAGGGAAGGTCTTCGCCGTATTTTAAACGATGATCCTAAATTGTTTGAAGATTTAGAACTAGACGTTAAGTCTGTTCTCAATATCGGTGCTAAAATAGAAACCGAAGAAGAATAATATTTGATGATTTAAACCGTAGTAATCAGCTACATACTTTTGTGTGTAGCTGTTTTTTTTTATTTTTGATTAATATAATAAACTATTTGGTATTTATTTGATTAAATTTCTACATATTATATTGTTTTTGATTCTTAATGTAGTTTCGATTTTTTGTCTTGATGAAGATAAAGATTCTTTAAGTTTCAAATCATATTTCTTTCCAAAAACTGAAAATAAATGGGAATTGAGAGGAAATTTTGAACTAAGTATTGCTGATCTGCCTAGAGTAGTTGTCGAAGAAGAAGTTTCGCATTCTCCTATGTTGGGAGCTGCTATTAAGTTAGAATCACCTTATAATATTAGTTCAGCTATATCCTTTCAGTCCAATTATATATGTAATTATGGTCAATTTGATATTAAATATCATTTGCTGAATTCTGATTTTAGTTTAGCATTTGGATCAAAAATTGGAATTTGGTTCGGACATCTTGAGTTAGATGCAATAAGATTGAAAAGCATGGGCTGGATTTTGTATCCAACTGCTACTATGGGCTATGACTTTAAAAAGTTTTTATTAAGTTTAGAATTAGAAACCCAGCACAGCGATTTATATACTTACTCAGAAGATCAATTACTAGGTGTTATTTGGGAACCTAAAGCCGGATATGCTGCTAAATTTACTGTCGAACAGCCTATAAGTGGTAATTCAGTTGTTGCATTATCTGTAAAACTGAATTATTCAAAATTTTACTATCAATCATGGCTTTCTTATAACACAATATCAGATTATTTGCTTTACCCTGAATTTATTTTTTCTTATGTATTATGATAAAGTATCTAATAAATATAGCATTAATCTTATTGTTAGTTTCATGCGAAGCAAATCTTGTAGCACCTGAAATTCCTCTTGATAAAATCAATGATACAATATCTAAAGGTAGCTTTATCGATAAAGAAGTTATTGACAAAATTTCCGGAATTTATAAATTGAATGAGAATAGTTCTCCATTTGGAGAATTGCTGGTAATAAAACAAATTAATTCAAAAATTTCTGTGTTTTGTGGGAAAAATGCTGCTTTCATGCTGCTTGAGCCGAGATTGATAGACTCACAAATTGTTTTAGCCGGATATTGGCGGTTTTCGCAAAGTGGGGATAATGGCTTTATTAAAATAACAATTTCAAAAGAAAATAGTTCGCAACTTTTGAAAATGAATATGCCTCAAAATTTAATTTTAAATGCTGAATACGAGCATGATACAAAAGCCAAAAAGTTTACACTCAGCTTTAATAAAGCACTAAAATCTGAACCTTTTATGGTGATTGGGCATAGAGGTGGTGGTAGAAATAGTGATAGACATCCTGCCTCTGAAAATTCACTAAATATGATTGCATATTCAGAACGATTAGGCGCCAGTGGAGTCGAATTAGACGTTCAATGTACTAAAGATGGAATTCCTATACTATTTCATGATATTAATATAAGTAAAAGACTCATTCGTGAAGATTTTTTTATTGGAGAAATACCAGATTATACTTATGCTCAATTAAGGTCATTTTGTACTTTAAAAAATGGTGAAAAAATTCCAAGTTTAGAAGAAGCATTACAATTTATTATAGATAGCACTAATCATAGTCTTGTATGGCTTGATATTAAAAACGAAGGTATTTTGAAAATAATAACTTATATTCAAAGTAAGTATTTGGAAAAAGCAAAACTTAAAGGTCGCGATTTAAAAATTTATATTGGAATTCCAAGTGATGAAATATTTAATGAATTTATGGCAATTTCCTCACATTATTCTATCCCGTCAATTTGCGAATTAGATGAACAAAAAGTATATTCAGCCGGCTCTGATATTTGGGCTCCAAGATGGTCTTTAGGCTTTTTAAGCGATAGAGTGAAAGCAATTCAGCAGCAAGATAAAAATGTATTTGTTTGGACTCTTGATGAACCGATTTTTATCAGAAAATATTTAGATAAAAGCTTTTTTGATGGTATTTTGACAAATTATCCAACTGTGGTTACTTATGAATACTACACTAATTAAATGCCTTAAAATAATAGTAATATTATTTGTATTTATCGTAGCGAAACAGATTTTAAAAGCAGAAGAATTGATTACAAATGAAACAATAAATCTGAGGATTTATAATGGTGTATCTGTATTAATGAATAAATTGAAGGATAGGCAACTTACTGATGTCAAATATCATCCGGGAATTCGTGTTTATTGGCAGCCTGAGTATATGTTAGGCTTAGGTTTGGATTTTTCATATATGATAATAGATTCAAAGTCATTAGATAATGTTGATACAGAATTTGGAAAAACAGATTTTAGTGCAAAGATGTATTCTTTTCCATTAGATATTGTGTTTTCAATGAAATTTAAAGAGTTAGAATTATTTGGAGGTGGAGGAATAGCCTTTATTAATTCAGAAATAAATGCTTTCAATAATAAAAGTGCAACAAGTTTTATTGGTGCTGATTATGTTTTTGGATTGA
>JAUQWR010000274.1 GCA_030835065.1 Candidatus Kapaibacterium sp. | reverse complement strand
TAAAAATGGTCACAGAGTTCGTATTTACGTACCATTCGGAGAAGATTGGTATGGATACTCAACTCGTAGATTAAAGGAAAATCCTGAAATCGCAGGCCATATTTTTAAATCCATTTTCAAATTGTCTTAATATTTTGTTTTTTTCGGGGGTGGCTCATAGTTCATAATCTTTTTCTTTAAAACTTTCATTTTATTTATAAAAATGAAAATAATTTACTTCAATTAGATTATGTTTCAATGAATTATGAGCCACCTCTTTTTATTAATAAGAGGAATACTTCATGCGTAAATTTTTGTTTTTGTTATTGCTGGTTTTGAGCATTTCTGCTTGTTCTAAGCAAGCTTCTAATATTATTAGTGGTTCGAAAAACCTTTCGATTGGTACTTTCAACATGGAATGGCTTGGCGATGGTATTAAAGATCAAAAAGAACGAACAGAAAATGATTACAAGAATTTAGCCGATATTATTAAAAAAACTGATTTTGATATAATCGGTTTGCAGGAAGTAGAAAACGAAGCTGCTTTAAAGAAGGTTTTGAATTATCTTCCGGATTATAAATTTATTATTGGCAAAGGCGGGCATCTCCAGAATGTTGCTATGATATATAAAAACTATATCAACTTGGAAACAATGGGCGAATACATCCCTTTGGCTGTCGATCCTAGCAAAAACCGCCCGGGATTGCTTGCAAAAGTAAATTACGATAATTATGATTTCTATATTATGTCTGTACATCTCAAATCTACATCCAGATTTGACGATACTCCTCAAAAGAAAATGGAATCTTATCAAATGCGCAAAAAACAAGCGCAAGTGCTTTCATCTTGGGTAGATTCACTTTTGCAGAATGGTAAAGAAAAAGATATTATTATAGTCGGCGATTTGAATGATACTCCGCTCAAAGACAAAAATTGCTATATAATGGATTTATACAATAATACTAACGTAAAATTTGTAACTGCTGAGCTAAAAAGTTGCAAAAATCCCAAATGGTATGTTATCGATCATGTTATTCTTTCTAATGAAAGTATGAACAGATTTATAAAAGGCAGCGAAGTAATCTATAATTTCAGAGAATCTTTGACCGAAGAAGAATCCAAAAATATTTCTGACCACTGCCCGGTTGGTGTCAGATTACAATTAGGATTGCCAGACAACGACTAATTTCTGGCATTTATTTTGCTTATATCCCCTTAAATATTTGTAATTTAAGGGGATATTTATATATGAAACATTTATTGCTAACCGTTTTTGCATTTATAGTAGGCATTTCTCTAAATGCAGCAGAACCAATAATTAAGATTTCTCCTCTGCCTCCTAATGCAGAATTGGAAATGTATGAAGATAGCGAAGGTCTTTTTACTCAAAAAACTCTTGATTACTACAAAGCAGCTGTGCTTTTAGAATCTCAATTGAAAATGATGGGTTTAGAACCTGCTACAGAAACTTTTCCTCCTACTTTAGAAGAATTACAAGATGTGGATGTTGCCCTTTTAAAAAAATTCTATCGTATGGCTCTCAATTTAGAAAACCAAGTTAAGTCTTCTCCAGATGGACTTTATAATAAAAAAATTGTCGAATTGAGAGAACAATTGAAAGTTAAAGATGCAAGACTATTCGAACTCGAAGACGAATTATTTCAGCAAAATGTTATCAATAAACATTTATTATTCTATCAGGAAAAATACTCTGAACTTATTGTTCAGATAGATAGTCTTCGTCATGAATTTGATAAATTATTCTTAGATTATTCTCAAAAAATTTGGAAGCACGATACTGAGCTTCGCCAAATGTATGAACAAGCAGCTAAACGCCAAGCAATACTAAGTATCTCTGCAAGCGGCAATCAATTATTTATGGGGAATGACAACATTAATGAAGATATTTCTCCTGGTGTTGCTATCAATTTCTATCCAAAACCTGTTTTGGGTTATGGCAGATTATTTGATGTTTGGGTGGAATATTTATATCCTGTTTTGAATGCGCGCAATTCATTCCAACTAAAAGATAATAACGACAAGTATCCTTATGAGTTTTCTACTGATATTATTTCTTCTGGTATTAATATGAGTATTCCAATCTCTGAATTGATTGAAGTTAATGATTTTAATATTGGTTTTAAACTTGGTGGCGGATTTTTCTGGGGTAATGCAAGACTATTCAATAGTAATGTACCAAAATCCGATTGGCAAGGACAAATGGTAAGAATGGAATTTAATGTTGCTAATTATAATAGTTCTGTTCCAATGGGATTATATGTTGCTTACTCATTCTATCATTATTCTAAAGATTTAAGATTTAATCTTCCAGAACAAGTTCTAAACCTTGGCAAACCATGGACTAATAATCTTCAAATTGGCATAACTGTTCCTATTTGGGTGAATTCATCAATCAATATCGGAGCAAAATAATGAAAAAGTATATTTGGCATTTTGTGCTGCTTGTATTGTTTTCAATTTCTGCTATTTCTTCAGATTTTGATTTAGCAATACGAAATATCAAACTAGCCAATTCTTATAGAGAATCCGGCGATTATAATAATGCTATAAAATACTTAAATATAGCACACAAACAGTTAGATAAAAAATCAGGTTGGGAAGCAAAATATTGGTCTTATGCTGCCGATGAGTATCTTGGATTTGTATATCGAGATATGAAAATGCAAGACGAAGCCAAAAAGTATTTTTCTCGTGCACTTTTAGGCTATAAAGCATTAGTAAAACAAAAAGACGGTAGCCCTATTCCTGTTGAAAATTTATTAGCCGAATCTGAAAAAATATCTAGCATAATTGCAGGTTTGGGTAATTCTAAATCAAATAGTAAAATATTGAATTTCGACAAAATGAAGTTAAAGTCTTTGCCTAATGATATTAATTCTGATGTCGAAAATCTTAGTATGGCAGATAATAAATTCAAAGAATTCCCTGCCTTCAACGATAGCTTTAATAAGCTTACACATTTGAATTTGTCTTCTAATCGTATTGTTGCATTAGATATGAGAATTGCTACGCTTAAAAACTTAGTCTGGCTAAACCTTTCAAATAATAGAATTAAAAAAATTGAACAAGGAATAGAGATGCTCAGCAAACTTGAAGTTTTAGATTTATCAAACAATAAATTGAAGGAAGCAATAGAAATGATTCCAAAAACAATTTTGTCGAAAATTCTCATATATTGCCTTTATTATTATATTCCATACATTTCAATATAGTATTAATAATTCAGAAAAAAAATAAAAAAAATACCGCCAATAGAGGAAGGCGGTATCTAAAGGATACTAAATGAAAAATTAGATTAATCTTCTATTTGTTCTTCTTCATTTGGTTTTAAAATATATTCATCGTGCAAAATATTTGTCTTTGGCATAGCTTGAATCAATGATTTAATTTTATTAAAATTGATTTTGTTGCCTTTTAGATTTAGTACTTTCAGATTTTTCAATGATGAAATTGAAGCTGGTATATCCTTCA
>JAUQWR010000273.1 GCA_030835065.1 Candidatus Kapaibacterium sp. | reverse complement strand
TTACCGGCGATTGCAGGAAAAATTCTTTGTTCAATATCTTCATGCTTTAATACCAATATAAAATGCTCGAATTGATAAGTAGATGATTAGCATAATAATTGAAATGTATATTAATATATTGCTATAATATATTGATTGAACACTTTGTTTTTCGATAATGGTGTTTTTTTCTAATTGGTCAATTTTATTATAAATATTATTTAAGGCTTCAGGATTGTCTGCATTATAATACATGCCGGCAGAAATTTGGGCAGCTGAATTCAGAAATTCTGCATCATAATCTTCAGAATACGGATCTCCAATTCCAATTGAATAAATTTTAATACCTGATGATTTAGCAAGCTCTAACGATGTTTCCGGCGAAATAATGCCAGTATTATTAACTCCATCAGTTAGTAATATAATTACTTTCGATTTGGAATTGGAGCCTTTGAATTTGGCAATTGCAGAGCTTAGCCCAACTCCTAAAGCAGTGCCATCAGCAAGCATTCCTGCATATAATGAATTTATCAGTACTTTTAGTGTTTTTTTGTCGCGTGTAAGTGGCGATTGAGTAAAACTTTCACCTGCAAAAGCAACAATTCCAATCCTATCGTGCTGTCTATTATCTATAAATGAATTGATAATTGATTTAGATACTTCCAGCCTATTAGGTTTGAAATCGTCGGCTAGCATCGAAGTGGAAACATCCACAGCTACAATTATATCTATTGCTTCGTATTTCTTGTCGGTTATAGAACTTAATGTATGCGGACCGGATAATGCTAATATAATCAGGGTTATTGATGAGATTAGCGTAATAAACGGTAAGTGCATAATAAGATGGGTTAGCTTAGTTTTACGATTATCAATGATGCTGGTTTTTAGAACAATAAAGTATTTATCTTTAAATTTAATATAAAGAAATAATAATAACGGTATTGTTAGTAGTAAAATCAAATATGATATGTTATCGAAACTAATGTATGGCATTTGATTTCAACTTTAGATGTGAAACAAAATTTTTCATAGTTTCGCTAATAGTATAAAATGTTTGATAATCGAAATTTGATTCAGAAAATCTTAAGAATTCAATTTTATTGACAAGTTCAGTGCTAATATTAAGTTTTAAAAGTGTGTTAATTTCAGAAAGAGTGAGAGATTCTATATTGATATTGAACTTAGTCGAGTATATTGTTTTAAAAAGCATAAGGAATTTTTCGAAATCGTGCTTTGAATTGATCGATATATTATTGAATTCTGAAATTTGTTTATCTAAAGAGATGTATTCGTTTATTAATTTATTAGGTTTTCTTTTAAAAAAGTAAAGCAGAATGGAGCCCAAAACCAATGATATAGCCAAAGCTAGCCAATAAGGCATGTAATTAGGCTTAGAATAGCTCATTATGCCCTTCAAAGGTTTCAGCCCTTTGCCAGAGTCGATGCTAATAGCAATAAAGTGAATGGGCATAGAATCAGTTCTGAGAATGACAGATGAATTGTTGGAGTTTTCTATAACAAATACTTTTTCGGGAATGGTGAAATTTGAATTGAAGAAGCAAGAAAAAGAAATTTTCAAATTAATAGTTTTTGAAGACTCATTGATAAAAGAATCTATTTTAAAGCTTCGAAGTATAATATTGGGATTATCGAAAAAAGGTGGATTTAAATCGACAAAGTCGTTATTATCGAGAACAAAAGAGTAGTAAATGGAAGCAGAATCGCCAATATGAAGAGAATCATTTGAAATAAATGAAGAAAGCGACCGCTCTGCAAAAGCAAGAGCAGGAAGAGTAAGAAGAAAATATAATATCCATTTAAACATGAATAAAAATAAAAAAAACGGCGATAAAAATACGCCGTTTTTTTTAAGAAAATTGTTATAAGCTTGTTTTTTGGCGAATTTTCTTTTCCGACATACCACGAAGGTAATAAAGTTTTGCTCTACGAGCACGACCTACGCGAATCAAAGTAATGCTTTGAATCATTGGAGAGAAAATAGGGAAAATTCTTTCAACGCCGACGCCATTAGAAATCTTTCTGATGAGGAAAGTTTCGTTGATGCCAGAGCCTTTGCGACCGATAACGATTCCTTTGAAGTTCTGAATACGTTCTTTTTCACCTTCAACAACACGAACGGCTACATTTATTGTATCACCGGGCTTGAAATTAGGAATCTCGGCGAAATTTTCTCCATCCTTTTCCTTACGAGCGTTAATTGCGCGCTCGATATTCATTTGCTCCACTAAATTCATTGTATTCATGTTTTTAGCTCCTTTTAAAAATAAGAGCTACAAAATTAATGGAATAATTCCACATATCCAAATCATTTTTTTAGTTTTCTTAAATACTTAGAACGAAACTTAGGCAATAAAAAATCGTTTTTATAAGAAAAGCATTATTGAATAAAGAATCGGGGATAATTCTAATAAGCAAAAATAGAGAAAAAAATATTGATTTTGCTAAAAAGAATGTTTGCATATTTTGAAATCTATGTTATTTTTGTAATAATTGACTTAAATTTTAACTTTTTTATATAAAGGAGAAACTATTTATTGAAAATTGATACAAATTAATATAATTTTGTACTTTGCAAAAATTTGAAACCAATGAAAACAGGTGATAAATTGTCTTGGATTAATGACCTGAAAGATAGCGACAAAGCTAAACAGGAAGAGCTACTAAACACATGTAAGCTCCCTAAGCATTTGGCAGTAATAATGGATGGTAATGGCAGATGGGCTGTCGAGAGAAATTTCTCAAGAATTACCGGGCACAAACAAGGGATAGAATCCGTTAGGGATATCGTTAAAGCTTCCTCTCAATTAGGAATCAAGTATTTAACTCTCTATGCATTTTCCATCGAAAATTGGAATCGTCCGGCTACTGAAGTTGGTGGCTTGATGAAGTTGCTCGAGCAGTATCTTCAATCCGAAATTAATGATCTTCATGCAAACAACGTAAGATTAAATTCTATCGGAAAAAGCAGTTCTTTGCCCAAAGTTGTTCAAAAATTACTGAAAAACGGTCAGGAATTGACCAAAGATAATGACGGTCTTACCCTTACTCTT
>JAUQWR010000272.1 GCA_030835065.1 Candidatus Kapaibacterium sp. | reverse complement strand
TCCTAATTGGAAATAACTGTTTAATAAAAAGTGAAATTTTTAATTTCAAACTTTTATTATGTTTCATTTTCTTATAATTAAGTCATTATTAAATAATAAATAAAAAAGGAATTTTATGAGATTAATAGTTTTTTTGAGCTTGTTATTAATTAGTATTTTATTATTTTCATGCAAAGAAAGCTCTGTAGATCCCGTAGAAAATAATAAACTCTCGAGAGAACAAGTAATGCAATATATTGGTCAAAAGACTTGGATTTTAGCTAAATCCAGCTTTGGTGGTGATTGGGCACCAAGCCAAACAAATTTCGAATCTGACGGCAAATTAATGTGGAAACGCTTTTTTGTAAGCGATCCTAAAATGGAGCAAGGCGGAATTTGGCAAATAAATGCAAAAGGTGATTCGTTGATAATCACAGGTAAAGAAACAAAGAGATTTTATATTTCTTACATGGACGATGTTACTCTAAAATTGATCGATGACAACTCTCAATTAGTTGAATTTTGGGGTATCACAAAAATGGAATATGCTTTTGTACTTGCTGGGTCGATTAATAATAAACTTAATCTTAAACTTGAATCTGATTATAAAGTGCATATAAACTGGCTAGTGGATTCACAAAATAATGGCGATTATTCCTACATTTGGGGGCATGGCAATATTGATGTTGTTAGAAATCGATTCTTTGTTTTGTTGAATTCTTTGCCTCCTCAAGCAGCATTAAGCACTTCACCTGATGGATTTAGCATTGGTGTTGGATATGTGTTCTTATCAAAAATTGACCATGCTGATGGAATTGTTGAAGATAAATCAGTTGAAAATTCTTTAGTTGGTGTAATTAATGATAGAAGTATAATTTATTTAGATAATGATGTGCCTCAATCTGCAGAACCTGAATGGCTAGCTTTATCTTTCAAAAAAGGTTGGAATTATGCTAAAGGCACTTATGGTGGAAATAAAGATGGCTGGTCATCTACTCAAGCCATAAATGTAGAAATGATAATTGATTCTACTAAAAACTTTACTTTTCCTGACTGGAAATAAATTTTAAAAAAAGTGGGGAATAAATTTTTTATTCCCCGCTTGTTATATATATTTAATTGTTATTTAAGTCTTTATCCTAATTTATTTTAAAAGGTTTACCATGAAATTAAAAGTTATTTTGAGCTTCGTTTTAACTAGTCTTCTAATACTTTCATGCAAAGAATCAGCTATAGATCCTCAGCCTGGTGATGGAAATATACGCGATCAAAGAATGAAAATACTTAACAGTAATAATTGGGTACTTGCAAATACTGATGAACCTAAGGATTTTAATCCTTGTAAGGTTTTTTTTAATTCCGATAGTTCATTTGAATGGTTCGGATTATTTCCTGAATATAGTAGCGAAAAGCCAGCTAAATGGACTTTAAGCGTAACTGGTGATACATTAATTTTGATTGGAAAAGTTAACGAAAAGTTTTCGATTGAATATATTGATAATAGTACATTCAAAATAAAAAATTCCGATGGTAAAAGTGCTGAATTTTGGGCTGTGCAAAACAAAGATTTTAAAATGGCAATCGTTGGAAAGATTGATAATAAAATTGCTTATAATCTAAATAGTAATTGTGAAGCTGTTTGCTTATGGCCCGTTGTGACTGGTGAACACGGAGATAAAGAATATGTTTGGGGCAAAGGCTATCTTGATTTAAATAAAGGGAGATTTTTCATATTGTTCAACTCTGATATTCCTGAAAATTTAAAAAATAATTTCAATGGATCAAATTACAAATTTGCTCTTGCTTATATTCTACTTACAAATCAACAGGTAGAAGAGGGCTTAGTAGAATATAATGAGAATGAATTGGATTCTAAAATTATTGGAGTAATAAATAATAGTGCTTTAATTTTTAAAGAAGGTGGTTCTGATCAGACTTCTTATCCTCTTTGGTTGTCTTCAATGAAGGATGGATGGAATTTTGCTAAAGGTGTAAAAAGTGACGAAGGTTTTGATTACTTCGAAGAAGCTAGTCCTACTAATTTAATTATGAAAATTGATAAACCAGAGAATTTTGAAATGGTAAATTGGTACTAATTTATTAAGAATTTGAAAATATTATAGGGCTGAATGAATATTAAAATTATTAATTCAGCCCTTTTAATATTTATTTGATAACTTCGAAACTTTTCTGAATTCTACCATTTACAGTTTTAAGTATATAATAATATTTTCCTGCAGAATAATCCCTGGAATCAATACTGATATTATAAATGCCTTTAGCTTTAATTTCATCAAAATAAGTTTTTACACAAATACCAAGATAATTATAAACTTTCAAAGAAGAATGCCCGGTTTCTCTCAATTCAATTTTGATATCAGAA
>JAUQWR010000271.1 GCA_030835065.1 Candidatus Kapaibacterium sp. | reverse complement strand
AAGATCCTGCAAATGTTAATTCATATAGTAAAACAGTAATTACTAAAACACTTTATCCTGCTACTGAAGGAAGTACAACCTGGGATACATTATACTTTGCAAAATATGAAACTGCCCCTTATAATAATTCAGGTATAAGTTGGAGGACACCTAATATATATGATATTTATTTATATAAAACGGTTAATAGAATTTATAGGAATGATATTGGTGGTCTTCGCGAAATAGAAGAAATTAATTTTAATCAATACGATTATTCTAGAGGCTCGGTTGTTACAAATAAATTAAACTTATTGGTTGGAGAAAATTATTATTTTAAATGTAATAATTCGTATTTTTGGGGAAACATACCTACATTTCAAACTGGAAAAGTAATCCACAAGTATGAGTATGACAAGGTTAATTCATTTGGAAATAATACAGGTTTGTCGAATCAGTATGGATATACAATCAAGAAAAAGAAAGATTATATTTTTGATGTTAAATCCAACGATACTTTGTTCAAAAATATCACAATTTATAGAAATTTAAGTGATACTATAATTAATGTTGAAAGAATAGATTCAACTTGGAATCCTTGGTCGAGTAAATATTATACTTATCTTAATTGGAGAAATGGAAATATTGGAACCATTAACCAATATAATTATCATTCAGTTCTTCAGGATATGCGCATACCTCCAATTTATGGTATTGTAGATACAGTTTTAACTTATGATTCTCAAAATAATATGCTTAAGGGATCAAGATATGAGTATGTTACTACACATAACTACAATCAATCAAATACACTAAGAAGAGGTGCTTTACTAAAAGAATATTCTATTAGCAAAAATTTCAATGAAGAAATACTAGTAAAGGAAGTATCATATAAAGGTGGTTATTCAAAAAATCTTGTCAGTGAAGTAAAGAATACTTATGGACATAAATCAAAAATGTATTATAGTTATGCTGATGCCGGAGGTTATCCTATAGGTAAAAAACTAGCAAATACTGAGGATATTTTTGAAGTAACCTTTCATAAAGAACAAAATGAATATGAAGCTGTACTAGTAAATGAATCATTTGTTAGAAAAACTTTACCTAGTGATAGTATTGAAACTCTTTCATTTAAAACATATAATGAAAGAACATATTTTGGTCAAACATCAGGGGTAATTGATGAGAATGGGTGGTTTCATAGAATTGGTTATGATCTTAATGGAAGAAAAACACATATATGGGAACCTTTCGATTTTCCTCCAAAGCCTGAAAGATTATTCTCAGGTGATATATGCGATCCAATTGAGGATATTGCAAAATCAAGAATTGAATTTGTTGATACTATTTATAATGGTGATATGGTAGCGAGGACATATCAATATAATGCTACTAATCCAAGTTTATATGAAGATTATGATAGAACTGCAAGAGTAGGTAATATCTATAAGTCTTTTGTAGGTGATGATTCCACTAATACTGGAATATATAAAGGTGAATCACATAAATTAATATTCAAATACCATGCTTCTGATTTTTCGCCTCTTAAAATATCAACCGAACCAATTACGAGTTTATTCCTTAATCTTAATTTTGTTGGCTTTGATTTTGGAAAATCAGTAACATTAACATTAAAATCAACTATACAAAATTATGAAGCTACAGTAGTAATTGGTGCTGATTATCTTAAGAATTTACAAAATAATCCCGGATATGTTAATAATGGTTTAATACCACTTAAATTTGATATGATGCCAATCGTTAATAGTTTAATTAATCTTCCACATGGATCTATTGCTGAGTTTGAATTAAGCACAACAACAAACGATGCTTATGTCGATATATTAACATCTTCAGATGATACAAAACCTAAAATATGTCCCGGTGAATATGTTGATTTAAACTCGCAGGATTTTACTTATAAATATCAATATAATGATAATTCTAGAGAAATGGTAACTTATGCAAAAATTGATGATTATGGACATACTTCGAATAAAAATTGGCAAATGACCGGACTAGGAGATGGTAGATATACTGGTGGAAGAACTTTTTATCGTGCAGACAATATTGGTTACAAATCAGAACTATTGATTGGTAATCCATTATCTACAAATATCAAAAGAATATCACAGATAAATGTTGAAGGTGGTGGAGCCATCACAACAAC
>JAUQWR010000026.1 GCA_030835065.1 Candidatus Kapaibacterium sp. | reverse complement strand
TTATCATCTGCTTTGAGTACAATCGCGTCTCTTTGAGATCCTACTCCGGGATCGACAACACAATTAAAAATACTTCCTTTTGGGAAAAAATCAAACGAATTCATCAAAGCAAAAGCAGCTTGTTTGATATTTTGTGGCTCTATATTATGAGTAAGATCGACTATTTTGGCATCAGGGTTTATACCCAGTATTACCCCTTTCATCAATCCAGAATATATATCGGTATCACCAAAATCCGATAATAAAACTATTGGCGGATTTTTCATACAATTAAACCTCGTAACAATATTTTTAATGCCCGTTTTTCAGAGGTAATTCTATTACAAATTTGCTCCCTACTTTTACTTCATTATCCAACCAAATCTTGCCACCATGAAGTTCGATTAATTCTTTTGCTATAGCCAGACCCAATCCAGAAGAAGATTCTCCACCGGTTGGTTTGGCAGATAATTTCTTGAATTTAGAAAACATATTCAAACGATCGTCATCAGTAAAGCCGGGTCCTTCGTCTTGAAGCTCAAACCTGACATATTGAGTGTTTTCATACTCTTTCAAATCAATACGTGCCCAAATATTTTTCTCTTTTGGGGAATACTTAATTGCATTGCTTACAATATTATTAATAGCCTGAATCATCTTGTCATGATCAGATTCTACCATACATTTCTTTATTGGTCCCATTTCGAAATGAATTTTTTGATTTTTTCGGTCAGCAATAGGCTTGTTAAAATCAATAACCTGAGCAACTAATAAATTCAAGTCGA
This sequence comes from Candidatus Kapaibacterium sp., assembly GCA_030835065.1. Classification (GTDB taxonomy): domain Bacteria; phylum Bacteroidota; class Ignavibacteria; order Kapaibacteriales; family UBA2268; genus JAUQWR01. Next base: position 1,953 of record JAUQWR010000026.1, on the reverse strand, counting down.
TTAAATCTTTTTTCAATTTATAATTTTTAGTTTCAATTGCAGAAATTTCAAGTATTTGATCGACCAAAGTAAGCATAAAATCAGAAGACTTAATAATCATTTCTAAATTTCTAGGATTATCTTCGTCTTGCAAATCATTTTTGACAAGTTCGGCAAGCATAGAAATAGAAGTCAAAGGGTTTTTTAGATCGTGAATATTCATTTGCAAAAATTTATTTTTTGCATCTAATTCGGAGTGTAATTGAGCATTAGTTTCGTATAATTTTTTTAGTTTGATAAGAGTTTGAGAGCGTGCGATAAGCTCAGCAGCTTCGAAAGGCTTGGCTACAAAATCATTAGCACCTAAAGAAAAACCTTTTACTACGCTATCGGTATCCTTAGCAGCAGTCAAAAAAAGTATAGGAAGTTGGAACAGAGTAAATTTTTCTCTAACCGCTTTGCAAACTTCAAATCCATTCATATTAGGCATCATAACGTCTAATACAATTAAATCGAAGCCGTCTTCATGATTGAGTATGTCTAAAGCTTGCTGCCCCGAAGAAGCAGAGCGAACATCATAAATTTTAGAATCGAAAAACTTGGAAAACAGCCTTAAGAAAGGTAGCTGATCGTCCACAACTAAAACTTTAGCATACTTATCAGTATCAAAAAAATCTTGATCTTCCATTTGCAAATGCCCCGTAAAAATATACAAATAAAGGCGAAAAACCGCAATTGATATTGTAAAAAACAAAAGTAAATTAAGCTCTAAAAATAAAATATACAGCACCCATCAAGCAAAGTGCAGCCCAAAGATAATCAAGTTTAATCTGTTGGTTCATATAAAACATAGCGAAAGGAATAAAAACAGCCAAAGTAATCACTTCCTGCAATATTTTAAGTTGAGCCAGATTGAATTGAGTATATCCAATTCTATTGGCAGGCACTTGAATTAAATATTCAAAGAGCGCAATAGCCCAGCTGGCAAGAGCAGCAATATACCATTTTCTATCATTCAAATTTTTAAGATGCGAATACCATGCAAAAGTCATAAAAACATTAGACAACAAAAGTAAACCGATGGTTTGCAACAAAACGCTCATTTATCAATCCCAAAGAAAGCATAATTCAACAATTTTACAAATATTATTATACAAAAATGCAAAAAATAAAAAAAAAGTTTCTATAAATCCATTAAATTTCTTAAATTAGTTTAGATAAATATATTTATTTGTCTTATTAATATAATTATTTACAATATAGAAGGGTTTAATTGAAGTCTATATTTTTTTCGCATTTAACACCAGCTGCAGGGAAAAACATAAAAGAAGCACCCCGCAAGCACAGAATTAATCATGAAATTCGCGTTCCAGAACTCAGAGTAGTTGATGCCGAAGGCAACATGCTTGGGATCTTGACACGTCAAGAAGCTATAAAAATAGCAGAAGAGCGCGAAATGGATTTAGTAGAAATCGCACCGCAAGCCACTCCGCCCGTATGCAAAATAATTGATTACGGCAAGTTTCTTTACGAACTTCAGAAAAAAGAAAAGCAGCAGAAGAAAAATCTTCAGCAACAGCAGATGAAAGAAGTTCGATTCAAATGGCGTACAGCAACGCATGACTTCAACTTCAAAGTAAAGCATGCGCGCAGCTTTATTGAAGACGGAAACAAAGTGAAGGCTACTGTTATGTTCCGCGGTCGCGAAATCACACATCAGGAAATTGGCAAAGAATTGCTCGAAAAATTTGTCGAAGCTATGCAAGATATTACAAAAGTAGATCAAGCTTTAAAGTTCGAAGGCAAAAATTTATCAGTAATTTTGGCACCTGATAAGAATAAAATCAAAACCGTTAAAAAATAGTTTTCTAATATGCAGTTTTTTAGCTAAATTTGTAGTTCGTGTTTTGTTATATTTTGATCAAAGGGCAGGGATTTAAAATGCCAAAGATGAAATCAAGCGGCTCAGCAAAG
>JAUQWR010000270.1 GCA_030835065.1 Candidatus Kapaibacterium sp. | reverse complement strand
GGAAGAAAAGCTGTATTCGAAATTGGAATTGATATCAATGATATTGAAAGAAAGAAATCTCATGTCGAAGAATTAGCTAAGAATATTAAAATTCAACAATATGCATTCGATATTGCAGCAATTGTCGAATATTACGACGCTCATGGCTGCCTTACTTATTTAAATTCGAAATATTCTGAAATTTTTGGCAAATCAATTCTAGATTTAGCCGGCAAGCATTATAAAGAAATTTATAAAAATGCAAGTTTCTCTGATTCAAACATTTGGCAAGAATTGAGCGAGGGTAGATATTGGAAGGGTGAAATTAAAATTGTTGACGATATGGGCAAACATATTTGGCTCGACTCTACTTTTATTCCATATCTAAACGACGAAGGAAGCTTAATTCAATATATTGTCATAAGTTACAATATCACAAAAATAAAGCAAGCCGAAGAAAATTACGCAATTTTGTCAAAAACATTTGAACAAACTCCCGTTTCTATTGTCATAACAAACAAACATGGCGACATTGAATATGTCAATCCTTTTTTCGAAAAGGTTACGGGTTATTCTTATAGCGAAGCAGTTGGGGCAAATCCTAAGATATTAAAATCCGGCAGAATGCCCCAAGAAGAATATGCAAAACTTTGGAAAACAATTTCTGCGGGTGGCATGTGGCGCGGAATTCTCTGCAACCGCAAGAAAAATGGAGACTATTACTGGGAGTATTCCTCAATTTCTGCTATTATGAATCAGGAAGGCGAAATTTCTCATTATATTGCCATCAAAGAAGACGTTACTAAAGTAAGAGAAATTGAAGATACTTTGGCTGATACTCTTTCTCTCTATTCTGCTACATTAGAAGCCGTAAATGAAGGTGTCGTTTCTTTCGATAAAGAAAATAAAATATCCGGATTCAACAATACATTTATTCAAATGTGGGGTTTAGAAGATATTTTTGGTACTTTAATCCACGAGCAAGATCTTTTTGATTGTATTACCGAAAAAATTGAAAATATTGACACTCTCCAAAATGCAATTGCTAAGGTAAAATGTTGCACCAACGAAGAATTATATGATGTGCTTTTTCTTAAAGACTCAAAAATTTATGAATTTTCGTGCAAACCTCAATATCTGAGCAGCAATATTAATGGCAGTGTTTGGTCTTTCAGAGATATTACTCAGCAAGCCCAAGCTCAGGAAAAGCTTCTTAATTATACTCAAGATTTGGAGATAATCAAAAATTCTCTCGAAGAACAAAGAGATATTCTATCAAAGACTGTTGTTGAACTCGAAAATGCAAAAGAAACTGCAGAATTGGCAACAAAAGCTAAAACTGAATTTTTAGCAAATATGAGCCACGAAATACGTACTCCATTAAATTCGATTCTGGGATTTACTCAATTGCTCAACGAAGAGCTTAAAGATGAAAAACACAAAAGCTATCTTGAAGCAATTTTTTCGAGTGGTAAAAATCTTCTCAGGCTTATAAATGACATACTTGACCTTTCGAAAATCGAATCGGGCAGACTCGAATTAGAGTTCGAAAACGTTGGTTTAGGAAAAGTTCTAAAAGAAATCGCTAATATATTTTTAATTAAGACAAAAGAAAAAAATATTGATTTATTATTGGATATTGACCAAAGATTGCCCGAATTTGTATCTATAGATGAAGTAAGATTACGTCAGATTTTATTCAATCTTGTAGGCAATTCTATCAAATTTACTGAAAAAGGATTTATTAAAATCTCTGCCCATTTAATTGATATTGACAGATTATCAAACAAGCTCGATTTCAGTATCATTGTAGAAGATACCGGAATTGGCATACATAAAGACCAGCAAAACTTAATATTTGAATCATTCCGCCAACAAAGTGGGCAAAACACAAGAAAATTTGGTGGAACAGGTTTAGGGCTTGCCATAACTAAACGTTTGGTAGAAATAATGGGTGGCACTATCAGCCTGGATAGCGAAGTAAATAAATATTCAAAATTTACAATTCTATTCAAAAATATTCAAATTGTAGATTATATTCCAATTATTGATGACGACAGCTCTAAATCTATTGCTAATATTAAGACCGATTTCAAAGCTTGCAAAATTCTAATTGCAGACGACGACAAAATAAATCGTAGCTTGATCAAAGGTTTTCTCGATAATTATAATATTGAATTAATTGAGGCCGAAAACGGCAAAGAAGCAATAGAATTGGCTGCTAAAGAATATCCAAACTTGATTCTTATGGATATAAGAATGCCGTTAATTGATGGCTATGATGCCACAAGGATGATAAAAGATAATGCATCATTATCTCATATTCCTATTATTGCTCTTACAGCATCGATTGTTAATAAAAACTCAGACTTTTTCAGAATCCAAGGTTTTAGCTCAGTTATTATCAAACCGGTAATGCAGGCTTCATTATTAGCTACATTATCTAAATTTTTAGAAAAGTCTCCTGAAAATCAGGATTTGCCTAAAAATGATTTTAAAATGGATATTGATTATTCTGTTAATAGCATTCCTGAAAATGAATTAGCAGATATAATAGATACTCTTAAATTCCATTTCTACGAAAATTGGGTTAATATATCCAAGTCAGGAATAATTTCTGATATAATTGATTTTGCTGTACAAATAAAAGATTTTGCCAATTATAAGAACATTGATATACTTAAAACATTCGGCGAAAAGCTCTACACTCAGGCTAAAAATTTCGATTTCGAAAGTTTTCCTGATACTTTAAATTTATATCCTATAATAATTGAAAGATTTGAGAATAGAATTAAAGATAAAAAATGATGGAAAAATATTTTGAAAATATATTATCTGTTTCTCCGGAACTGAATGTCGTATTCATTTCTAACGACTTAAATTATATGGATTTAGCTAAAGAGCTAAAAGATAAGTATTATATTAACACTTACTTCGAAGATTCACAGTTCATTAGCCTTACTCATATCAAATCGCTAGAATCCGATATTTTTATTGTTGACTACGAAAAAGGCATTTCAGAAAATATTATTATGGATTTGTATGGAATTGCTCCATCAGCAGTTTTTATTGTTCTTTACGACGAAGTTGATGCAATTGTTTTCAATAAAATGAGCCGTTTTATTTCTGTTTCTTGGGAAAAAAAGCCTATAGAAATTAAATCCATTCTTGATAGAATAAAACTAATTCATAATGTAAAAGTAAAACTAAAACAAAAATATGATCAGGATGCCGAAAATTATAGAAATCTGATTAAAAACCTTAATGAAGTTTTCTATGAAATAGATTTTAAAGGTAATATTCTATATGTCAATCCGGCTGTAATATCAAATTTGGCATATTCGCCTGATGATATTATTGGAAAAAACATCACTGAATTTCTCGATTCAGAAAATGCAAACACATTAATGCAATACATTAAGGATATAGCTTCTTTTAAATCAATCAAAAGAATTAATTTAAAAATAAAAAATGTTGATGGTTTTGATGTTCCCTTTGTAACTGCCGGTGGCAAGCTAATTTATCAAGATGGATATCCTCATAGTATTACCGGTATTCTTACAAATGTAAGCAAACTCAAAGAAGCTGAAATTGAGATTATAGCACAAAAACGAAATTTTGAGACAATAGTCAAAGCCATACCAGACTTGATTTTTAGAATTAAGCGCAATGGCAGCATTGTAGAATTTCATGCCCCCGAAAGCTTTAAATTATTAGTCCCGGAAGAATCTTTTATCGGAAAAGATTTCAAACAATTACCCTTTAACGAAGCCGATTTGAAGAAAATGATTATTGCATTCGAAAACTCCTTCAAAGGAACCAACTATTCTTCAGTGGCATATTCTCTGATGATTGATGGCGAAGAAAGATTTTACGAAGCTAGATATATTGCTATTGATTCTAATGAATGTTTGTGCTTGGTTAGAGATATTTCTGTCGAAAAATTATTCAACAAGGCTCTTCAGGAAAGTGAAAAAAACTATGGAGATTTAGTCGAAAATGCCCAAAGTATTATTATGAAAATTAATAAATATGGCGAACTTTCTTTTATTAATAAATTTGGAGCTGAATTTTTCTCCTATACTTACGAAGAATTACAAAATAAAGAGATCTTTTCTATTCTTTTTGCCAACGACGACTCTACAAAGCTTGAAATAAATTTAGACAGAATTGTTAAAAATCCTGATCTTTTTTACAATATTGAAACTGAAAACATTAAAAAAGATGGTTCAAGAGCTTGGATTTCCTGGGTTAATAAACTGATTTATGATGATAAAGGTGAATTCCAAGAATTGCTTTCTATAGGTATTGACAGAACTAAACTAAAGTATGCACAAGACAAGGTTATTCTTGGATCTACTCAATATGCTAAGTTTCAGGGTATTTTGAATGAAGTAATCAATTATTCAAACTTCGATCTTGAAACTACCTTGCGCCGAATAATTCAGCAAACTACTCAGGCTATTGGAGCTACTAAAGCTTCGCTTTGGATTAGCGATGATAAGGATGAATTTATTATTCCAAAATGGATTTACTCTATTGAAGGAAATGAATTTAACCTTATTCCACATTCAAAATTTGAGTTGAGCGATGTTAGAAAACTTATTGAACGAAACACTTCTTTCACTTTTACTGAATTTAGTGAAAACCAAAAATTATGGTCATGGATAGAATCTACTCATGGTTCTGACACTGCCTCGATATTAGGTGTTGGTATAATCGTTGCCGGAAAGCTTCGGGGTACTGTCATTTTTTCGATTTGCACTAATTGTAAAAATTGGACATTACAAGAAGTAGAATTCGCTAATTCTATTGCCGGTACAATTGCTCTCAGGCTCGAATTCAACGACAGACAAAAAGCTGAAAGTAAACTCGAAAAAAGGCTTGAACAAACTAAGCACTTCCGCGATTGCCTTACTAAATTATTCTCGATAAGAAGCAATAATACTGAACAAAACTTGCAAGATATACTTGTATTAGCTGCCAAATCTTTAAATATCAACAGAATAAGCATTTGGGATATTAATTATCCTGATAATAAGATTATTTGCAAACTCTTTTATGAAGAAAACAAAGGATTATTTTCCAGAGGTGAAATACTCGACAAGGCTCTATTCGAAGATTATTTCAATTTATTCTATCAAAATCGAATAATCTCAATTGAGAATGTCTATACCGAGCCTAAATTAGCTGCTCTTGTAGATTACTTCAATAAATTTTCGATCACTGCTACATTAGATACATTAATAAGACTACCCAACAACAGCGACGGTGTATTGTGTATCGAGCATACTGCAGGCTCTCGCGACTGGACTATCGAGGAAGAAGAATTTGCAATTGCTGTATCTGAGCGTATCTCATTTGAATTTGAATCGCAAGAACGTAAAATAGCAGATAGAAAGAGAATTGATAGCGAAATAAAATTTAAGCAATTTGTTGAAAATGCTAATGATGTAATCTTCACTATCTCTCCGGATGGTTTTTTTACTTATATGTCTCCTAATATGTATAGAAAGACTGGTTATTCCCCCGAAGAAATGATAGGCAAACTCTATACAGATTTCATTCATCCAGATGATATTCCAAGTAATGTGGAATTTGTTAAAAAATTAAAATCTCCTAAGAATATCGTCAACGAATATATCGTTTATCGCACACGCCACAAGGCTGGCAATTGGATATGGTTTAGAAGTTCTGGTGCTTGTATTTTTAATTCCACCGGCGAACCAGAATTTCTTTTAGGTATTGCAACAAACATTACCGATATTATATATGCCGAGGACACTCTTAATAAAAACAGGCAAATGCTTCAAAATATTTTTGATAGTGTTAATGTTGGCATTATGATTATTAATCAAAATACTATAATCGAACAGATTAATGAGCAAGGTGCAAAAATTCTAGAGCAAGATGTGGAAGATATGATTGGAAAATCTTTGAGAGCTTTCATTCCAATCTACTTGCCTGAATTATTCCCTAATAATAACGACGACTCAAATGAATTTAAATCTATCACAAGAGAAATTAAATTCAGAACTAAATCTAATAAGCAAATAAACTTAGAAATATCAACAAATTACTTCTCTTATGGAGATTCCTCTAATCATGTTTTAGCTGTATTTACTGATATTACTGAAAAGAGAACTGCTGCAGAGCAACTTAAAATTGCACTTGACCAAGCAGAAGCAGCAAACAAACTAAAGAGCGAGTTTCTTGCTAATTTCAGTCATGAAATCAGAACGCCTCTCAATAGCATAATTGGGTTTG
>JAUQWR010000025.1 GCA_030835065.1 Candidatus Kapaibacterium sp. | reverse complement strand
TATTTTTAGTTAACTTTAAAATTCTATGGATCATTAACTCTTATTATAAAATCAAAAAATAGTAAAAATGATTTAATAATAGAATTTTGAGAACTAATTGAAATGCGTTAAACCATTTTTTTTATACATCGTCTAAATGCACATATTAATTTTAGGAGTTTTTATGCGCATTTTGTTAATTTTGTTTTTTATATATAATTCGATAAATCTTATGGCTGAGGATTTATATTTTCCTCCAAAAATAAATGATAATTGGCAAACTTTATCACTTGAATCAATCGATTGGGATAGCTCCCAATTAAATCAATTATTCGATTTCCTTGATTCAAAAAATACCAAAGCATTTATAGTACTCAAAAAGGGTAAAATCGTAATCGAAAAATACTTTGATTCATTTACTAAAGACAGTAATTGGTATTGGGCTTCTGCCGGAAAAACACTAACATCCAACCTTATTGGTATTGCTCAAAGCGAAGGTTTATTAGATATTAATGATAAGTCTTCTAAGTATTTAGGCAAAAATTGGACAAGTCTTAACGATGAAAAAGAAGACCTAATAAGCATAAAAAATCAGATTACCATGACCAGCGGATTAGACGATAAAGTCGAAAATTCAGATTGTACTGAAAAAACTTGTCTGGTTTATAAGTCCGATGCTGGAACTCGATGGGCTTATCACAATGCTCCATATACTTTGCTCGATAAAGTTATTGAGTCTGCAACAGGAAGAAACCTCAATACCTATTTTTCTGAGAAAATCAAGTCAAAAATCGGAATGAATGGCTTGTGGGCAAAACTGGATTATAACAATGTATATTTCAGTACACCAAGATCAATGGCAAGATATGGGCTGCTAATGCTTGCAGAAGGTAAATGGGATGGGAATACTATTATTTCTGATATGACATATTTTAATGACATGAAAAGCACATCTCAAAATCTAAATAAGTCCTATGGATTTTTATGGTGGCTCAACGGCAAGGAATCATATATGATTCCGCAAGTCCAATTTGTATTCAAAGGAATGCTTTTTCCGGATGCACCTTCTGATGTTTTCGCAGCATTGGGCAAAAACGGACAATGCCTGAGCATATCTCCAAGCACAGGCCTTGTTGTGGTACGAATGGGGGATGCTCCTGGTTCGACAATAGAAGATGTTTCTACTGAATTTAATAATGAAATATGGAAGCGTCTAAATAAAGTAATGAAAGTCAATTCGATTGAATATGACGAAGAAATATCATCAGATTTTCAGATTATTCCTAATCCGAGTAATGAATTTATTAAAATTCAGAATGCAGAAAATATGGATATTACTTTTTTTGATGCCATTGGATTGCAAGTATTAAATATCAAAAACTATAATGGTGAACTTATAGATATAGATAATCTTGCCAGCGGGGTTTATACAATCAGTATAGGGAATAAATTAAAACAGTTTGTTAAAATTTAAGAAAAATCAAATTATAATAGAAAATGCTTGACCAAAATTATTTGATGGTCAAGCATTTTTAATATAATAAAAGAATTATCTTAATCTGCTTCTAAGAGCGCTAGGAGTGAGTCCTAAATATTTAGCAGTTTGAGTTTTATTGCCATTGAATTTATCCATTGCCATTTTGACAATTTCAAATTCTAACTCTTCCAAATCAAGATCTTCTTCAGGAAGCCTGAATTGTCCAATTTTAAGAATTGGTAATGATTTGTCGAGAATATCAGAACTTTCGAATTCTAAGAAAGCAAGATGTTCGGGACGAACTTCAATTTCATTATGCAAGAGAACAACTCTCTCAATAACGTTTTTAAGTTCTCTAATATTACCTTGCCAAGGATATACTTCAAGCATTTCGACAGCTTTCTTGCTAAAAAGCCTAAAACGTTTATCTCTTTTTTCAGCAAATTCAATCAAAAACATTTGAGCAAGAGGAGCAATAGCATCTTTTTGGTCTGCTAATGAAGGCATAAGAATATAAGCAGAATTGATTCTATAGAACAAATCATATCTAAATAAATTATCATTAACCAGTTTTTTAAGGTTGCGATTAGTACTTGAAATGATGCGAACGTCAAGATCGATTTTTTTGGTACCACCTACTCTATAGAAACATTTTTCCTGAATTACACGAAGTAGTTTTGGCTGCATATCGAGGGGCATTTCGCCAATTTCATCAAGAAGAATAGTGCCGCCTTGAGCCATTTCAAGTTTTCCAATTTTGCCTTCTTCTCTACCACCAGTAAAAGTACCTCCTTCGTAACCGAAGAGTTCGCTTTCGAACAAGCTAGGAGCAATTGCGGCGCAATTGATAGTAACGAAAGGTTTTCTGGTAACATGCGAACCGTAGTGAATTAAAGAAGCAATCACTTCTTTTCCAGTCCCGCTTTCACCTTCGATCAAAACAGGCAATTCTCTATCAGCATGAAGTTTTTCGGCTAACTCAATAATCTGCTTCATTTTATTCGAAAAAATGCCAACTTTCCCTAAGTTTGGAAGGTCCAAATATGCACCGTTGCGTAGTATTCTCAATGGTTGAGAATCCAACATTTCTTTTTCATATTCACGAGCAGGAATAGAAAATTGCAATTCGGCAATAATTTGCTTGATAATATCGCCTAATCTATTGACGTCGATAGGTTTAAACAAGTAGTCGTAAGCTCCGTCGCGGAGAGCTTGCACAGCAGTATCTACCTGAGCAAATCCAGTAAAAAGCACAACTTTGGTATTGTTTCCATTAGGATGAGCTTTGATAGCACGAAGCAAATCCAAGCCATTCATTCCGGGCATTTTGATGTCCGATAATACAATAGAAAATTCATCCTTTTGATATAAATCAAAAGCTTCATCTCCTGAGCGAGCTTGGACGACTTTATGCCCAAGTAACCCTTCGACATATGTCGCAAGAATATCTCGGCTCAAATTTTCGTCATCAACTAACAGAATTTTGTACATAATTATTCTTCTTTATTAATACTATTGAATAAAATTTTAAAAGTAGCACCGCCATCTTCATTATTTAATGTGAGTATGCGTGCCGAAAATTTATCTAAAAACATTTTTACGATTGCTAATCCAAGTCCAGTGCCACCTTCGTTATGACGAGTAGAGAAAAATGGATCGAATAGTTGATGCTGATTGTTTGTGGGAAGCCCTATTCCATTATCCATAACTTCAAGACAAACATCATCGTTTTCTCTATAAGTACTGATTAAAATCATTTTATCTTTTTTCAAT
>JAUQWR010000269.1 GCA_030835065.1 Candidatus Kapaibacterium sp. | reverse complement strand
AAGAAGAAATATTCAAATTCAGAAGGATATATAACCTTTGATGGCGGAGCCCAAAAAGCGATATTATTGACATTGAAGACAAATTCAGACTATAGAGCTTGCGTATATTTGTCATCAGCTAAGAATGTAACAATCAAGAATTGCTTGATCCAAGATGGTTTAAATCAGAATTCATCATGGTCATCAATATTGCCAAACAATATATTCAACCCATCATTATATCAATTTACATTCGATAAGGACTACTCAGTAAGTCCTAAGCGTGAATATTCGTCAGGTGTAGTGATCCGTACAGTCCCACCATTGAATCCATTATCAAATACCAATAGCTTTAATTTGGATACGATCAATTGTACAAACAACATAATCCAATCCAACGAAATAAGTGGATTTGGCTATGGAGTAGTATCATTAGGTACAGGTGTATTGATGTATCAGAGCCAAGAGTTTTCAGGATTCAGAAGATATTATAACGTATCGAACCGAATAGAATCCAATAAGATATATAATGTAGCAAGAGCAGGAATATTCTTAGGATTCGAAGAGAAAAGCAAGGTATTAAATAATAGAATATACAATGTATCAGGCATAAGCGGCGATGATGCAGCAGGTATAATCTTAGGCGGCGACGAACGCAATGAAATGTGGGGATACTCGAATATAGAATGTGAAGTATCAGGCAATGAAATCAGTAATGTAAACTCAAACAATACAGTATATGGAATAAAATGTGAAGTAGATCAGTTGTCCTTGAATGATCCTGCACGAGGCATAGTAAGATTCCCTAATAAGATGGAATCGAATGTAATCAGCAATAACATAATCTGGGGCTTGAATTCGAATAATGAATCAGCGAACTATTTTGGTATCAGATTGTTTACCCAACGCAACGGCAGCAATATAGATCAGGCAAAATATGGGAACCATTTCACAAAGAACGACAAATTAGTAAATAATACGATAGTAATATCCGGCAAAGGTAATGCCGATAATAATAGCGGATATATGGCAGGTGTAGCAATCCAAAATGCAGATTCGACAGTATTGTTGAATAACGCGATAGCAATGCTCGATAGCAGAGTAAGTGCAAGTGCCAATTGTATAGCCGCCGTATTATACCAAGGCAAAATGCCAAAAGAAAATGGCTTGATATCAAATAGAAACGTATATTATGTAGATGGCAATTCCAATGGTGATATATTTAGATTTATCTATACCGACATCAAGAATGGTCAAAACATAATAGAGTATGGTTTTAGAAATCAATTTAAATATCTAAGCCAATGGCAATATTGGACAGGTAATGATGCACAATCAGAAAACCAAAACTTCATGAACGATATGAGCTATATCGGCACAAATCCACAAAACTTACGAATCAAAATGAATCCATTGCCACCAAAGAGTTCAGTATTGAATAATCGAGGCGATAGAAATGATTATGTAGTAAAAGATATAGATGGCAACGTGCGCGGAGTAGCCAATCAAAGATATGATATAGGAGCAGTAGAATTCAATGGTTTGATGTACACATCAGACTTAGAATTGATGAATTTTGTAACACCAGGTTCATATAGAGATTACACAGGAAGTTTTGCAGATGCAGAATATATAATGACCGCAGCTCCAGTCAACGTCAAAGCAAGATTACGAAATAACGGCAATATCAACCAAACAAATATAAACGTAACAGTGAAAGTATATCGCGAAAAAGCAAGTGAATACAATGTTGCAAATTTTGTGGGCGATCTAGAAATGAGCAAGACAGTTCGAGCTACAGTAAGTTCGACTCAAGATATAGAAGTAGACTTTTTGCTATCGAACGATAATGGCTTGAACGATGATTGGAATCCCAAGACATATTCAGATTTGCGAGGTCAAGGCTATACAATACCTGAAAAATTTGTACCGATGATAGCCAACGTAACACCAAGATATAGAATCGAAGTATCATTAGATAATAATGTCGATGAAGTATTGACAAACAATATAATCAAGAAAGAAGTAAGATTCTACTTGAAACGGGCAAATATGAATGTGATAATATCAGGCGAAAATACATATGCGAAATTGAATGATAAATTTAATCAACCATTAGCAAGTATGAATAGCGTAGATATGATAGCCGGCAGATTGAACTTAGACACATTGATAGCCGGATTTAAACGCATAGGTTGGGAAGTGAACGTAGATGTAGAAAAACCACGATATGATTTAGATATATTTGAACGAAATGGCTGGGAACCACGCAATGTTGATTATACATTATATCAATCATTGATATGGTCAGATGCAGATGATAAGACATTGACAAGATACCAGAACTTAGATATCTTAGCATTTTTGTCAAAACCAATGCCAGGGAACAAACGCAATTTGTTTGTATCAAGTCAGGAAATGGCGAGATTAAACGGTCAATTATATCCAAAGTTGATCAATGACAAACTACGAGTAAGCTATAGCGACAGAACAGGTACAAATCTACCAAGCGATATGACATTGAATAAATTAGTTGGAACCACATTGGCACGCAACTTAAAGACAGACATACTAACCACAGGCTGGTATAATGGCACAACAGCAGATGCACAGCCATTATGCACCTACAATGATATAGTAACAAGCAATGAAGGCTTTGCACGCATAGCATATTATTATGACAATCCAACAAATGAATCGTCCAATAAGAAGATAGCTGGAGTAGCAAGTTCGACATTGACAAACAATGTAGTATATATGGGCTTAGACTGGCGTCATTACAGTGATGTAGAATTTATGCTTCGCAGTATGATAGACTTTGTATATAACTCAGGCGGAACATTTGTACCAGTAGAACTACTAGATTTCCGAGCAGTAAAAGCCGGCAACAGAGCAGAATTGTATTGGTCGACAGCAAGTGAACAAAACAGCATGCGATTTGAAGTAGAAAAAGCAGAGATAAGCAAAGCTGGCATGGGCACATATAGCAAGATAGACGAAGTTGCAGCTCAAGGCAATAGCAGTGTGATAAGCAACTACGGTCCAGTAATAGACAGATCAGTAGTAAGCGGCGGCAGCTATTCATATAGATTGAAAATGATCGATCTCAATGGCGAATACAGCTACAGCGACGAAAAGACATTAACATTTGATAATAGCAGCGAAGGCGAATTGGGGATTAATTGGGAAGTAAACCCAAGTCCGATAAGCAATAATGCAAAGATAAGCATGAAATTATTGAGCAAGCAGACCATCAGCTTGGGTATATATGATTTATCGGGCAAACTGATAGAAACAGTATATAGCGGCGAGTTGGAATCAGGCGAAACATCAATAGATCTGAATGCTTCTAACTTATCAAATGGAAGTTACATAATTATGCTTACATCGGGTGAAAAATCAAATATTAAAGTTGTACAGATTAGCAAATAGACCCTTTGTATGTATATGACCCTGCGGGCTAGTTCATTTTTTTTGAACTAGCCTTTTTTTTTATTTGCAGAATTGAAAAAAATCATTAATTTGGTATTATTAAAAAATGAATATTGATTTGTACATAGTACAAGAAAAAAATAATCGGTTTTTTAGACCGAACTAAACAAGCACATAGCTTCTCAACATAAACACAAGGGATCGACAAATTAAATATTTGCCACGGGGATTTTATAATTAATTTTTAATTATGTAATTCAAAAGTTAGAGTTATATAAAAATTAAAAGAAAATTAAGTTAAATGAATGGAATATTTGTATAAAAAGCACTGTATTATAGACATTTATGAGGTAGAACTATGTTCAAAAGACTACTTTGCATAGTTGTGTTATTTGTAGGATTAATATTTTCTACAAATCAATCAAAAGCACAATCATGCCAGTACTTATCAATGTATGGAATTTTTCCATTTTCGACATTAAGCTTGAATGGAATATCGTACGTTGATGCACCTAACGACCAATTGGATTATATAGATAACGGATCAGTTATCAATGTAGTTCAGGGTGAAGGTTTCTCGATTTCAGCATCCGGATTCTGGATGTGGGATTGGCAGTATGACGGAAATATTAGAATATTTGTAGATTTCAATCAAGATGGAGATTTTGCAGATCTTGACGAAGTAATATTTACAAGCTACTACATGATCGAACATTTCGGATATGTATACATTCCTCTTGAAACAGTTCCTGGTACTTACACAATGCGTGTATTAGCGTCGT
>JAUQWR010000268.1 GCA_030835065.1 Candidatus Kapaibacterium sp. | reverse complement strand
AATGCCTAACATGCTCGAAATCTTTTTGTTTATTTGAAGGAGGACCAGTGAGAATATTAGAGCAAATTCCAGGTCTGGAGAAAGCAACAACAGCAGAAACATCGTCATCATTAGAATATCTGCACAAGTCGAAAACTTTTTGATAAATTGCTCTTGGCAAATCGGCTAAAGCAATACCTTCGAAAAGCAAACCGTTGATATGCTTATTGACACCATCGGTGCCCCATCCAAATTTCAAACCTCTTCCAAGCCCGGCTTGAGTCACTCCATCAGTCATTAGCATAATTCCATCGCCTACATTTAAATAGCAAGTGGATTCGCATATCACAGAGTTATCTACTGTAAAAGTTCTTTGAGTAAGTTCGGTGCTGAATTTTTTAGAAATAAAAAGAGGTTTTGGCATATCGTAAGTTAAAATGCTGGTAACTCCATCATTCATAATCTGAGCAACAGCAAAAACGCAATAGGGCAGATTTTCTTTAGCGGCTTTGTTCATAGTTTTTACTAAACTAGTAAAAGCAGCGCGAATCGAAAATCCGCAATTGATAAGCTCTTTAATCCTTGCAACACACATAGTAGCAGCAATATTTGCTTTTATACCCGAGCCAATACCATCAGCTAAAATCACAATAGTATGAGCGGGAGTTCTTTCTACAACGAACACATCGCCGCAAGGAGAATTTGCTTTTTTAGCTACTTGAAAAGCTTCTATTTCGAAGTGTACGTATCCCATATCCAATTTTTATTTTTTGAGTTGTCGCCAGTAATATTTTTCTTTTCTTCATCCTGAGAAAGTTTCATAAGATTTTCGACTAATTCTTCGCCTTTGGCGCTAGATTCGCCGAGAAGTTTGGCAATATTTTGAGCCATATCAATTTGATGATTCAAAAGTTCCTGAGCCTGTTTGATAGTTTTAGCTTTGATTTCATCTAATTCAGTTTGGTCGGAAATATTTTTTGTAATATTTACAAAAATGCCAACATATTGTTTTTCATCATTTAATTTATACAATTTTTCGTGGCAAATAATTCCATAATTATCATGGTTTTCGGTAGTTTCAAAAATATCTTCTTCTGATGAAGATAATTTGTAGAAAGGTTCTGGATCCATAAGATAAGAAATAGGCTTGCCTGTTGTGGATTCGCTACACATAAAGAATTTGCGGAAAGCAGGATTCATGTGAATAATTTTGAAATGTTCGTCCAAAATTACGATTCCATTGGGGCTCGATTCAATAATTTGATCAGATTTCATTTCAGCAAACCTACGCATGTAGGGCATACACATATCAATTTCAGCCATACCACTCAATACCGCAATTGCTTTTTCGTGGCAAGTATCATATCCGCATGCGTTGCAATTGAACTGGTCTTGCTCGGCTGCATGTCCGGTTTTTTCTAACACCCTTATTATTTCATCTTCTGGAAATTCCTGAACAAATGTATTAGGGAATTGATAATATTTAGCAGAAAGGTCGATTTCAATTTTTTCAGGTTCAATTGTGTATAACTGACGTGAATTAGAATATCCTATAACATCCATTCTGCGAGTAAGAATATTTTTTTTTGAATTGACACCAGGACCATTGACACAGCCCATAGAGCAGAAAAGCGGTTCAATTATGTAATTTTTACTTGAATTTTTAACTAAATCGAGTGCTTGTTTTAATTCGTCGAAACCACTTACAGAAATAATATCAGATGCTAAAATATCAGTATCCATTGCGGCAGTTTTTGCAAGACCACCGAGAAGTGGATATAAGCGTGATTCGCCTGTAGGAAATTCGTTGAACCATGATTCTTCGAAAGCAGCTAAATTAATATCTTCTGACTTGAATAAGTCATTAAGCTCGTCGAAAGTAAGTACAGCTTCGATTAATCCTTCATATTCGGGGCGTTCAGCTTCAGATTTTTTTGCAATACAAGGACCAATAAAAACGATGGCGCAATCTTCGCCCATTTTTGCTTTTATACGTCTTGCATGAGCAATCATCGGGCTAGCAACCGGTGTTATATTATCAATACATTCTGGATCATATTTTTCTATATAATTAATAACTGCCGGGCAGGCAGAAGAAATATAGCTTTTGTAACCGTTTTCGTTTATAATTTGAGCAATATATTGAGCAACTTCTCCGGCGCCGATAGCAGTTTCTGCAACATACTGAAAACCTAGTTTCCTTAGTGCCGATGCAATACGGGTGCGTTCCCAATCAGCATAAACCCCAGCAAAAGAAGGAGCAAGCGATACAGCAACTTTCATATTTGATTGAAGAAGCAGCTTGACATGTTCGATATCGTTACGATAGGTCTTTGCTCCCTGAGGGCATTCGCGGATACAAGTACCACAATCGATACATCTGTCTTTTTGAACTGAAGCTTGCCCTTCTTTCATTTTAATAGCTTTAACCGGGCAAGCTCGGATGCACCTATAACAATCCTGGCATCTGGCTTTGTTTGTAAACACTACCTGCGGTTTACCAAAATTTTCTTTCATTCCACACACCTAATATACCTGATATTTAATGAGCTTTATTCCCTTCAGCTCTTCCAATGAGAGAAAATTACAGATTTTTTTCGAACAAATCAACTAATCGTTCAAAGTCGTCAATACTGTAAAATTCAAATTCGATAGTACCACTGCTAGCAGTTTTTGGATAAATTTTTACGTTAGTACCAAATTTTTGTCTTAGTCTGCTTTCGGTTTCGTCTAAAGTAAGAGCAGATTCTATACCTACCACATCAGCTTTATCTTTCTTTTTATTAACTTTACCGCCATCAGGGCTAACTTTAACTTTACCGGTTTCAATATCACGAACAAGAGCTTCAGTAGCTCTAACAGACAATTCGCTATCAATAATTTCTCTTTGAGCAGAAAGCATTTTTGCATGATCGCCAAGACCTAACAATGCTCTAGCATGGCCCATGGAGATTTTTTTAGAGCGGAGCAATTCCTGAGTAGATTCAGGAAGTCTGAGCAATCTAAGGAAATTAGTAACAGTACTTCTATCTTTGCCTACGCGTTCGGCAACTTGCTCTTGAGTGTAATTACATTCATCAATCAAGCGGTTGTAGCCGTGTGCAATTTCAATAGGATTTAAATTTTCTCTTTGAACATTTTCGATAAGAGCAATTTCAAGCATTTCTCTATCGCTCTTTACTTCGAGAATATAAGCAGGAATGGTTTTAAGTCCTAATTCAGTAGTAGCTCTGAGTCGGCGTTCGCCTGAGATAAGTTCGTAACCGTTGATAGACGGGCGGACAGTGATAGGTTGGATAACGCCGTGCTCACGAATAGAATTTTTCAAATCGTCGAGGGCATTCCTATCAAATTCGTGACGAGGCTGATAAGGATTTTGCTTGATTTTTTCAATTTCAATCATCGCAAAGTTATGAACATCGGGTTTAGCTTCTTCGGTAGGAGCAATCTTAAAACCCTTTTCTTTAGAAAATTGAATTGAAGGTATTAACGCACCCAATCCCTTGCCTAATCCGGGTGCGGGTTTTTTGGGTTTATTTGTATTTTCCTGACTCAAATCTATCTCAAAAAATTTGTTTTACAATAATAATTAAGCCAAACCATTGCGTTTAAGAATCTCGCCGGCTAGTTCGAGATAATTTTGGGCACCGGGGCAGAGAGCATCATATAGAATTACTGGTTTGCCATGGCTTGGTGCTTCAGAAAGCCTTACATTTCTATATATAACAGTATCGAATACTTTGTTTTCGAAGTGGCGTTTAACTTCTTCGACCACCTGATTGGATAGTCTCAATCTTGAATCGAACATAGTGAGCAATACGCCTTCAATATCCAAATCTGGATTGAGATGAAATCTGACAATCGAGATTGTATTTAATAATTGTCCTAATCCTTCGAGAGCATAATACTCGCACTGTACTGGTATCAGCACAGAATCTGCTGCAGATAGTGCGTTGAGAGTAAGCAATCCGAGCGAAGGAGGGCAATCAATAATGATAAAGTCGTAATTAGCCTTGAGTTTGTCGAGAACAGTTTTAAGAACCAATTCGCGATGCTCAATATTGACCATTTCTATTTCAGCACCAACTAGATTTATGTGTGATGGAATCAGGTGTAGAGTTTGAATTTCAGTCTGATAAATAGCATCACTAGGATTAAGGTTATTAACCATAACTTCATAGATAGTAGCTTCGAGCTGTTTGGTATCGAAGCCGACACCTCCGGAAGCATTAGCTTGAGGATCAATATCAACTAAAAGCACTTTTTTCTCGCTGGCAGCAAGAGAAGCGGCTAAATTAATCGAAGTGGTAGTCTTACCGACTCCGCCTTTTTGGTTTGCAATTGTTATAATTTTTCCCATAATCCGGTTCAATTTTATTTAGCAAAATTTATGCAATTAAGTAATTTTTATTAATATCGTAAAAATTATGCCAAAAGGCATTTACAAATATCTAAAATAAGAAATATTTCAAATATTATTATATGTTTTTATTAAATCATTGAAATTATAATGCATTTTGAAATAATAAAAAGCACTTAAGACCAATGAATGTCTTATCTTTTTAGATTTGATATAATTATCAATTTCCGAAAGCGGAATTTCGACAACCTTGATCAATTCATTTTCGTCTAAATCTTGATTTAATATATGTTCGCAATCAAAACAAACATAATGATAGCAAGTATTATTCAGAAAAGCAGGGTTGGGCTGAACATCTCCTAATAGAATAGCTCGAGCACTTGATTGGTATCCGGTTTCTTCCCGCAATTCTCTCTCTGAAGCATCTTGAGGAGATTCTCCTGTTTCAATCAAGCCGGCAGGAATTTCTAAACTTATATCATCAATTCCATGTCGATATTGCTCGACTAGCACTATATTTCCTTGCTTTGTGATTGGGATTATGTTGACCCAATCCTTTGAGTCAAGATATATAAACTCTGATTCTGTTCTTTTTGCCGGATTGGTTCTCACAGCCCGAAAAAGATCAAATATTTTGAAATTTCCGCAAAATTCAAGTTTATTTGTAATCCACTTTTCTATCATTTATCGTCTTGTAATTTTAAAAATACAAAATTACGCAAATTTGTTGTCACTTTTGTATAGTTTCAATTATTTTGTTCCTTATTGTTTATCTTATGTTGATATATCTTGGATTTGCTCATAAAAAAAAATGTATCACTAAAAATTGAATAAGCATTAAAGTTTTTTTGAAATATTGATTTATTAGTATGTTTTAAAATTTGTTGTATTCAAATTAGTATTGATTTTTTATCTAAAAGTAATGATAAAAAATATGTGTAATAAAAACGACAAAATATTAATTATTGTGGAATAAATGTTAGTCTGAATTTAGATGAATTGAAATTTGTTTATAAATAATTCTATATCAAAGATTTGTAGATGAGCATTATATTAATTAATAAAGTCAAACAATAATAGTGATAATTTTCTTAATTTTGAGAAATGGAAAATAATACAAAAATAAGGAAACCTATTGCAATATTGGATTGCAATAATTTTTATGCATCTTGCGAAAGGGTGTTCAATCCAAAGCTTGAGTCGGTTCCTATTGTTGTGTTATCAAATAATGATGGAATTATTATAGCCAGATCTAATGAAGCAAAAGCTATTGGAATTAAAATGGGCGACCCATTGTTTAAAGTGCAGCATTTGATTGATAGCTATGGAGTAAAAGCTTTTTCGTCTAACTATACTCTCTATGGTGATATGTCTAGAAGAGTTATGTCTGCATTGGAATATTTTGTTCCGAAAGTGGAAATCTACTCTATAGATGAAGCCTTTTTAAGTTTTGAGGGATTTGAAAGAGAAAACCTTACTGAATATTGCAAGGAGCTGAGGCGAAAAATTAAGCAATGGACTGGTATTCCTGTTTCAATAGGTATTGCAACAACAAAAACATTGGCAAAGCTTGCTAATAGACTAGCAAAGAAAAATCCTGAATATCAGGGAGTATTAAACTTATATGATTACGATGATAATACTCCGTTTTTGAAAGCTACAGACGTCGAAGATATTTGGGGAGTAGGCAGGCAATATACCAAACTACTAAGATCTAAAGGCATATATACTGCTTTAGATCTATCCGAAGCTAATGAAAAGTGGATAAGAAAAAATATGACTGTTATGGGCAGCAGAACTATTCTTGAATTGCGCGGAA
>JAUQWR010000267.1 GCA_030835065.1 Candidatus Kapaibacterium sp. | reverse complement strand
AATTCTTCTCATTTAAAATAGCTGAAGAAAATTCAAGATATTTATTCAGCACTGAATATAAATTACCAAGTGGAGAGAAATAACAATATTTATCATTTACTTCATTTCTCCAATAAAAAACTCTATGCTTAAAATGATTCTTAATTTCAGCCATATCATTAGCAAGCCATCTATCATTAAGATTATCTATCTTAACCTGCTCATTATTTTCTATCTTATAAATATTACCTGAAATTAAACATTGTTCAAGCATTGACATATCAAATGACATTGCAGAAAATTTATATTCTCTTAATGGATTGATTATATATTCCCAGTTTTTCCCAGCCCATTTTTTATCTGTTCCGGAAAATTTAGCATCAATTTTTCCCAAGAAAAATAAATTCGATAAATCTATACTACCAAAAAACACCACACAATATCGAGTAGTTTCAAATTTTGCAGAATCCAAGACAAAATACATTGCTTTAATATCATTATCCGTTTTACAGGCAGTATGGAGGCAAGAAAAGGATAATTCATCAATTGCAAATTTCCCATCTTCGGTATTTAGATCCTCTTTCTTTGTATCGAGGTTAAAAATATTAGTAATAATTGGATTTACAGGATTGAATATTTCTTCGTAATTATCGCTAATCAGAAAATTTATTTCTTGTATTCCAATTCCATGCTCAATAATCTTTTCTGTTTGTTTTATTACCATGATTAAATTACTCTATGAAATAAATGATTCTTGGCTCCATTGGTATGTATTATTTTGTAAGCATCAATCTTCTTTTCAGTAATATTTTCTAGTCTGTAAAATTCAATACCATTATCATTCAAATCTTTTATTGTCATATTATATGAATTAGCTATTGTTGGGAATAGTAATTCATAATAAGCATGAATACCTTGAATTAATAGATTATGTGTTTGTTCCAATAATCTTTTAGAATATCTATGAATTATACCATAAGACACAATCTTGCTTTCAAATGGGAATCTTTCTTCAATATATGGTTCAGGAATAGGAGTCTTATTATCAGCTTTTCTAATAGAAGTACCAATAAAATCTGTATCATCATTTTTAAAAGCATCAAATA
>JAUQWR010000266.1 GCA_030835065.1 Candidatus Kapaibacterium sp. | reverse complement strand
TCACGAAATTTTAGGCGAAGGCTTTAGGCGCAGAATTTAGCTTCGCTGATTAGACAATTTATTGGCTTTAATAATATTCCTTTATGAATAATTATTAAAGCCATTTTTTTAATCCCTTTTGTTAAAATATTCTTTATTAGTAATTTGCTTTTTTATATAAATCCAATTGGAGGAATAATTGAAAAATATTAGAAATTATAGTATTGATACTCAATGTGTTCATGCAGGAATCAAAGAAACTCCTGAAGGCGCTGTTATTACACCAATATACCAGACATCAACTTTCAAATTCCAAAATGTAGATCATGGCGCAAGACTTTTCAAAGGCGAAGAAGAAGGATATATTTATACACGTATGCGCAATCCAACAGTAGAAGCTATGGAAGATGCTGTTGCTGTTCTCGAAGGCGGAGCTAAAGCTCTTGGTTGTGCTAGCGGTATGGCGGCTGTTCATACTTTGTTTGGTGCTGTCTGCTCTGCAGGCGATCAT
This sequence comes from Candidatus Kapaibacterium sp., assembly GCA_030835065.1. Taxonomy (GTDB): domain Bacteria; phylum Bacteroidota; class Ignavibacteria; order Kapaibacteriales; family UBA2268; genus JAUQWR01. Next base: position 3,511 of record JAUQWR010000266.1, on the reverse strand, counting down.
ATTGTGTGCAGCGAATCTTGCTATGGCGCTACCGCTACTTTGCTTGCTACTATTATGCCTCGCTTCGGTGTGGAAACTACTTTTGTTGATAGCTCAGACATCCAAGCTGTCGAAGCAGCTATGCGCCCTAATACAAAATTATTAATGATCGAAACTCCTGGCAACCCAACTGTAATTATGACTGATCTTGCTGAAATGTCGAGAATTGCAAAAGCTCATGGAGCTAAATTGGCTGTTGATAATACATTCATGAGTCCTATTTTCCAGCGTCCATTCGAATTAGGTGCTGATTACATTATTCATTCAATGACTAAGTACCTCAACGGGCATGCAGACGTTGTTGCTGGTATTATTATTCTCAAAAATGCAGAAGAATATCCATTATTCCGCAGAATTTTGAATCATTTTGGTGGTACTATCGATCCTTTCAATTCATTCTTAGTTCATCGCGGATTGAAAACTTTGAAACTGAGAGTTGTTGAAAGTGAAAAAAATGCTATGAAAGTTGCTGAATGGCTCGAAAATCATCCAAAAGTTGAATGGGTTAAATATCCTGGACTTAAATCACATCCTCAATATGAATTAGGCAAAAAACAAATGACTGGTTTTGGCTCTATGATTGCTTGCGAACTCAAAGGCGGTCTCGAAGCAGGCAAAACTCTTATGAATAATGTCGAATTATTCCAATTAGCAGTTAGCCTTGGCGGCGTTGAATCTTTAATTCAACATCCTGCATCTATGACACACGCTGGTATGTCGAAAGAAGCACGCGAACAAGCCAAAATTACTGATGGTTTAGTAAGAATTTCGATTGGTATCGAAAATGTGGATGAAATCATTAAAGGTTTAGAAAAAGGATTAGACTTAATCTAAATTTTAAAAGATATTAAATGAAAATGGCTGATTATTAAATCAGCCATTTCAATAATAATACAGCTTTAAGCTAAGATGTCGGACAATTCAATCATATAATTAAATATATTTTTCTTATTAGTCCAAGTTTCGACCAAAGGAGTATATGTAACTTCGTGGAATGCTTTGCCAACCATCACATCAGACTTACCTTCGATCAAGGCTTCAACTGCTTTAACTCCAAGATGCGAAGCAAGAACTCTATCCCTTGCAGTAGGGCTTCCACCTCTTTGAATATGCCCTAATATGGTATATTTAGCATCAACTTCATATTTTTGCTTAAGCATATCAGCAATAACAGCAGCACCACCGTAATCATCGCCTTCACCAACAATAATGACAGTACGTCTATTTCTACCTTGTTTCAGAATTCTTTGATACAGAATATCAAGATTAGTAACAATTTCAGGAATAGCAATATACTCAGCACCACAAGAAATACCAACATCCATAGCAATAAAACCGGCGTGCCTACCCATCACTTCTATTATAAACACTCTGCCATGCGAATCGGCAGTATCTCTAATCCTATCGATAGCACTAACAGCAGTATTGATAGCAGTATCATAACCAATTGTATAATCAGTACCATACAAGTCATTGTCGATAGTACCTGGAGTACCAACAATTGGAATACCATGTTCTTCCCAGAGAGCGTGAGCACCATGAAAAGTACCATCGCCACCGCAAGCAATCACACCATCAATACCGGCTTCTTTGAGACGCTCAGCAGCAGCAGCTCTGCCACCAGCATTCATAAATTCTTTTGAGCGAGCTGTTTTTAAAATCGTACCTCCGGAAGCAATCAAATTTGCCGAATCTTTCCTACCAAGTTTGATAAAATTCCCTTCAATCATTCCGGTATATCCACCAATTATTCCCCAGATTTCCAATCCACGATAAAGAGCAGCACGAATAACGGCTCTTATATGGGCATTCATTCCGGGTGCGTCTCCACCACTAGTTAAAATCGCTATTCTTTTCATAGTCTTACTACAATAATTTAAAATATTTTTTTTATTTGCACAAATTTTGTGTTAAATTTATAATCGTAATAAGTGATAATTTAACCATTTATTATTTTTTATCCCGATTGTCATTCATATAAAAGGATTAATATAAAATTATTGCATTGCTTAATTTTATTCAAGTAAAATTTAATTATTCTTTCATTTTTAATTAAAAAAGAGATGCAAATGGATAAATTAACTACCCAAGAAATTGACATAATCGAACAAGCAATTAGAACCTATCATGGTTTTCTAATTGGTGGCAAGGAAAACGTTTATGGAATTGAAGAAAAAAATATTTTTGAAGAGAAAATTTCAATTTGCGAGTCATTATTAGAAAAAATCATCAATCCTTCTTAAATTCTATTACTTTTTATATACTCATTTTTGGATTATATTTTTCCTTTCGATATTAATTAGTTAATTTTGTAACATTATAGTAATATAATAGTTTTTACTATTTTCGTTTGAATATAATTTTTTATAAATATTTGAGGTACAAAAAATGTTTAAAAAGTTTAGTATGGCTAAGCTTTTGTTTATTTTAGCCCTTGTAGTGAGCAGTGCCGAAGCTTTTTCACAAGCTCCGCCTACTCTTCTGACCCCTACAAATAATTCCAGATGTGCTGATAATTCTATGCGTTTCTCTTGGACTCCTCCAACTAATGGCTATAAAGCTAAATTAGTTGTCTCAGATTCTGCAGATCTATCTCATATCGTTTTTGTCGAAGACTCAATTGAAAATACTTACTTCGATGTTACTAATCTTGAATATAACAAAAAATATTATTGGAAAGTAGTTTCTTATTTCGTTGGCGATACTGTTACAAGCCATTCCTCTATTTGGAATTTCACTACAAAACAGATTGCTGCTGCATTGATTAGTCCTTTAAACAATGAATATTGCATTTCTAAAAAAGCTTTATTCGTTTGGGTAAATATTCCTAGTGCTTTAAGATACAGACTTGAATATTGCGAATCACCTCTTTTCAATGCAAATGTTACTACAATCGAAAACATATATAATGACTCGATTTTTGTAGATCTTCCTGCTAATAACACTATGTATTACTGGAGATTGCAAACTATCTATTCAACTTGCGAATCAAATTGGTCTGAAGTAAGAGCTTTGCGTACTAAACCAGTACCAGTAACTCTTCTGAGCCCTGCTAACAACACAAAAGGCATTCCATTATTCGAAAATGGTGCTCCATATAATGTTACTCTTAAATGGGCAAAGAAAAACGGTGCTCATCACTATGATATGCAATTATCTGCAAATACTAATTTCACTAATTTAATTGTTGATAATACTAACAATACTGATACAACTTATAATGTTGTCGATGTATTACCAACATTGCCAAACACAAAATACTTCTGGAGAGTTAGAGTAAATTATCAAAACGATAGTTTGCCAAATTGCAATACAGATTGGTCTGAGCCATTCTACTTCGCAACTCCTTATGCGCAAGCAAATCAAATTCTTCCAGAATCTTTAGCTACTTGCGTGCCTCTAAATGCTAATTTCTCATGGAACAAAGTGGCTGGAGCAAAGGAATACAGAATTCAAGTTTCTACATCAAATA
>JAUQWR010000024.1 GCA_030835065.1 Candidatus Kapaibacterium sp. | reverse complement strand
TTTCTTTGAAAAAAATTTAAAAAAAAATCATAAAGGTTGTAATTATTTTTGCGTTGATGTGTTAATATTAGGTAAGAAAATTAATATAATAACTATATTGATTGATATATAGCACATTGGAGGCAAAATGAACTTAAAATCTTCAAAATTTCTTTTTGCAATTTTTTCGTTATTTATCTTGTTGTCGATAAATCTATTTTCAATGGAAGATGAAAACGAAATAAAAGCAAATTTACCAAAATTACTTGGTGCAAATAATGCAGGTAAAGAATTTTGGTTTTCGATTCCACCATGTTACACAAGAGAATCGGAAGGATATCAAAACTTCGTAAAAATATTTGTAACATGCCCAATAGCAACAGACGTAGTCGTGGAAGTACCCGGAAGAGGTTACTACAAAAAGCAAAAAACAAAACCCAACGACGTAATCGGTTTTGATATTAATGAAGCAGATGCACAAGCATTTGTATTCAATGGAGCGGAAAATGATCCATATCCAGAACAAGTATATACAAAATATGGTGTGCATGTAACAGCTAAAGACCCAATCGTAGTGTATTGCGTAGTTCGCTACAAATATACTTCAGATGGATTTTTGGCAATTCCAGTTTCATCACTAGGCAATGAATATATTGTTTCATCATATCCGGATATGGTGGCGATGTATTCATCATGGGCTAAATCTTTTCCAAGTATCACTACTATTACAGCACCTTTCAATAATACCAGAGTAAGATTTACATTAGGTGGTGCTAGTGCTGGCGAAACTGGCGGAGGAATGAAGCCTGGCGAAACAAAAGAATTTTTAATGCAGTCTGGCGACGTTTTGGTGTATATGTCTAAAGGTCCAATTGGTGTAGAACCAGATTTGTCCGGATCGAAAATTAAAGCTGACAAACCTGTTGCAGTTGTTTCCGGTAATCACTGTACAAATATTCCTACTCAAAATACTGCTTGCGATTATACAGTAGAAATGGATTTGCCAACAAGCGTGTGGGGTAAATATTACCATGTGGGAAGAATACCAGCACGTAAGTATAGTTCTATTGTTAGACTTTATGCAAAAGAAAATAATACAAAAATATACAGAGATGGTAAAAGCTTAGGAATAATTAAAAAAGGTGGCGGTACAAATGGAGATGGTTTTATTGAAATGAGAGTAAATGGCTACGGTAATCCACCGAGAAGTGCTGTGTTCCATTCCGATAAGCCAATGGGCGTTACTCTCTATAATCCAGGTATCTCTGAAGATGGTGGTGGAGTAAATTCAGATCCGTTCATGATGATTATTACTCCTATCGAGCAATACCAAAAAGAAATTACATTTTGTACACCTGCAATTCAAGGTGGCGAAAGATTTAGTGTAAATTATATTGGTTGTGTCTATGAAGCTAATCCTGATGGAAGTATCCCTGATGATGTAGAATTCGGTCAATTCGATAATAATGAATTATCATGGAGAAAATTGAAAAATCTTTCCGGTGATGTCGATGACTTATATTCGTACGACGTTAATGGTAAGAGATATGGATATAAAGTATTGAAATTAATGAGAGATGGCGTATTTAAAATGAGAGCTAATAAGCCTTTTGCGTGCTACTCATTTGGATTTAATGATTGGGATTCTTATGGATATCCTACCAGTGCTGCTCTTATAAATTTGGAAATTCCAGATACAATAGCTCCTAAACCAACGTTCTCGTATGATTGCGAAGGTAATGTGCAAGGTAATGTTATTGATTTGCCTCCAGTCGATTCAATTAGAAGTAATTTGTCTGATATTTTCTTGATCAGTGAGGAATCTTATAACTATGAATTTGATTACGATCCAATCGTTCCAGGTATGACTGTTTCTACAAAGTGGAAATTAAAAGTTACAGACTTGACTAAAGATGCTCGTGCCGTGATTTTATTCTCTGATAGAGCAAATAATGATACTACAATTATTATCGACTATAAAGCTACCAATATTTCAATAATTGATAACAAAACTTTCTTTGGAGATCATAAAATTGGTATTGGTTCTCAGAAAATTATTAAAATAAAAAATGAATCAAAAACAGGTGCCATTTATATAGGTCGCATTGAATTAGCTCGTAAAGACCAAGGCTTTAAATTATCTTGGGATACTAATAAATATAAATTACCTTATTTATTAGGTCCCGGTATGGACATACCTGTTACTGCTACATTTGATGCAGCAAAGACAGGATACTTCACAGATTCTATCTATGTAGGCGACTATCAAACTCAAGGCTCCAAAAAAGAATGTTTCGTATTTGGCGGAAGAATGGAAGCTTCAGTAGGCAATCCATTGATCGAAGTATCTGATATAGACTTTGGTCAGCAGTTAGTTGGTATTCCATCTTCAGCAAAACAATTCTCAATTAAGAATAATGGATCTTCAAAGCTCGTTATTAGCGGCTACACAGGTCCAACAAATAAAGCTGTATATACACATGATTTGCCAGATGCAACATCATTAAAAACAAAACCAATCGAATTAGAAGCAGGTCAATCAAAGAGCTTTAATGTTATATTTAAGCCTGATGCAGAAAAGACATATCCAGATCAAATTGTATTCCAAAGCGATGCTTCAGGTCCGGATAATGTGTGCGTATTGGCAGGCGAAGGTATTCAACCAAAATTGGCAGCAACATCTTACGATTGGGGCAGAAAACGTATATATCGCAATTCATTCCCGGTAGGTCCTTATACAGGCGAAATAACATTATCCAACGATGGTACTAAAGAAGTAAATATTTCCAAGATTACAATTGCAGATCCAAAAGATAGAGCTGCATTTATTTTCAACGAAAATGACTTCATGAATTTGAAAGTACCAGCCAAAGGTACTAAGAAAGTAAGTTTCGAATTTAAACCATTGAAGGCTGGTCCACACAAATTAGTAATCAATTGGGAAAATGATGCAAGTGTTAAAGTATCTTCAACTTTAGAAGGTATTGGTACAGCAGCAGTATTAAAAACCAATGATGTAACATATCCAGCACGTATTATCGGCGATGCACCAATCGGTTCGATCGGCGATACATATACAGAATTTGTAAACGACAATTGGGGACCATATGTCGATAGTTTGACAATTACATCAATGACATATGATGTAAACAAAGTAAAAGATATCGGTATGGCATTTGGAACAGAAGGCTTCCGCTTCAATAAAACAAAAATAACAGATGGAGCAGGCAAAGCAATCACATTCCCAATAGTACTAAAACCAGGTGAAAAGATAAGATTTACCGGCGAATTTGTAGCACAACGCGGAGGCCAACACCAAGTAACATTTGAAAGCGTCAGCGATGCAGCCCAAATGAATGCAGACAATA
>JAUQWR010000265.1 GCA_030835065.1 Candidatus Kapaibacterium sp. | reverse complement strand
CTTTTGTTCTTTCATTAGAAGTAGTTGAGTCGTAATTGATCACTAATTCTTTTGCTAATTTACGCAGTACAGAGCCAATTTCTCTCTCAAGATTACGTACACCGGCTTCGCGAGTGTATTCTCTGATTAGTTTTAGAACGGCATCGTCTTGAAAATCAATCTTCAATTTTTCCATCCCAAACTCTTTAATCACTTTAGGAACAATATGGCGTTTAGCAATTTCAAGTTTTTCATTTTCAAGATAGCTGGTAAGCTCTATGATTTCCATTCTATCGAGCAAAGGCAAAGGAATGTCGTATTTAACGTTGGCAGTAGTAATAAATAATACATTCGACAAGTCGTAATCAACCTCGAGATAATGATCGTTGAAGTTTACGTTTTGCTCAGGATCTAATACTTCGAGCAAAGCAGCAGAAGGATCGCCTCTAAAATCCATAGTCATCTTATCGATTTCGTCTAAAAGAATCACAGGGTTGATTGTTCCTGCTTTTTTCATAGATTGAATTATTTTGCCAGGCATAGCGCCTACATAAGTGCGTCTGTGCCCGCGAATTTCGGCTTCGTCGCGAACACCACCCAAAGAGAAGCGAATAAATTTCCTGTCTAATGCTCGAGCTATTGATTTTGCCAAAGATGTCTTTCCAACACCTGGAGGACCAACAAAACACAGTATTTGGCGTTTCAGACTTCCGGCAAGATTTAATATAGCAATGAATTCTAAAATTCTATCCTTAGGCTTTTCGAGATCATAATGGTCTTCGTCTAAAATTTTTCTAACGTGTTCAATATCCAGAATATCTTGAGTTTTATTTTGCCAAGGCAAAGCAGCTATAAGTTCCAGATAATTGCGGTTGACAGAGTATTCTGGAGACATCGAGGAAGTTTTTCTCAATTTTTCCAATTCTTCATAAGCTTTTGCTTTGACGTGTTCGGGAAGACCGACTTTGTCTAATTCATCTTTGAGAGGCTGGAGATCGCCATAAGATTCTTCATCGTCGCCAAGTTCTTTTTGAAGTGCTTTGATTTGTTCTTGAATATAAAATCTCTTTTGATTTTTCTGAATTGTTTCGTGCACTTTATTATCAATTTCATCTTCGATCTGTAGCAAATCTAATTCATGAGTAAGAATTGCAGAAAGCTCGAATAATTGGTCTTTAATGTGTGTTTTTTCTAAAATGGCTTGTTTTTGAGCTAATTTAGTTCTAACATTTGCAGCGGCATAATATAGTTTTTGCAAAGGATCTTCGATAGTATCAAAAGCCATCAAAATATCGACGGGCAGATTTTTTTCTTTTTTGACATATGCATGAAACAAGTCTGAGACATGCCTTACAGAGGCTTGAATTTCTTTGTCGGTAGAATCAAATCCTTCGCCCACCTGAATAGTTTCAGCTTCAAGAAATGCACTGTTCTTGATTTTCTTTTTAATTTTTGCTTGATATAAGCCTTCAATCAGGATTTTAAGCAAATTGTTTGGCAATTTGACAACTTGAACAACTTTTGCAACAGTACCATAAGAATAAATATCATCAAATCCGGGATCTTCTTCGCCGGCATTTTTTTGAGCGACAACAAAAATATATCTATCTCTATTTACAGATTCAGAAAGAGCATCAAGAGAGCTGGCTCTGCCAATCAATACAGGGAAAATCATGTTCGGATAGATTACTAAATCTCTCAAAGGAAGGATAGTCAACTTTTGAGGTACATTGTCCAAAATCTTTTTAGCCAAATCATAAACTTTATCTTTAACTTCATCGAAGTTATCAATTTCTTTTTTCTTCTTTGCCATAATGCAATTAAAAATTCTTAAGTTTTACAAAATTCAGAATCATTGACGATGTAATTTAATAATTACTTTTTAAATAATAAAAGTCGAGTCTAAGTTTTTGAAATATAATATATTATGACAATAAAAATAAAGCAAAGCCAGAAACGTAAACAAAAAGTATCTAATGATGGGGTAATAATGAAGTATTTGAGATATCTTATAGTATTATTTGTAATTGCTATAGTTATTGTGTTTTTAATGATAAATGCATATACTGACGCTAAAAATGATGCTTTAAACCAACTATATAATCAGGAAAAACTCTTGGCGCAGCAAGCTGCCAATGGGATAAAAGAATATTTTAATTATCATAAACAGATGATGTCGTTTTTATCTTCTAATGATGACGTGATTTTGAATACCGAAGCTGGTAAGAAATTGATAAGAGAAGTTTTTAAAAATCAATCAAATAGCATTAGTTCGCTTACTCGTGTCGATAGAAATGGAATAATTATCTATACATTTCCTGACGAAAGGTCGATTGGTCGGGATATATCTGGTCAAAAACATGTAAAGGAGATTTTAATCAACCAGGCTATTGTAGTAAGCGATGTATTCAGGTCTGTTCAAGGTTTTGATTGTATAGCGATACATTATCCAATTTTTAAAAATAATGAGTTTGATGGCACTCTTGCGCTTTTAATACCATTTGATCTCATTACTAAGAAATATTTTGAACAAATAAAGGTAGGCAATACAGGTTATCCCCTTGTGATTACACGAGAAGGTACTGAATTGTTTTGCCCTGTACCAAATCATACAGGATCTAATATTTTTAAAAGTAGTTCCAAATATCCAAGCATAATAGAGATGGCTAAGTTGATGGTGCAAGGCAAAGAAGGTAGATTTGTATATGAATTTGATATGATTAGAGATCGTCAAGTGAATTTGGTTACAAAACATGCTTATTTTGTTCCTATTCAAATTGAAAATTCCTTGTGGTCTATTGCTATTTCTGCACCTGAAGAAGAAGCAACATATCTTATTAAAGGATTTAGTAATAAATGGATTTTCGGGCTTGGTGCATTTTTGACTTTTGTTGGTTTACTATCATTCTTACTAATAAAAGCTTATTTTGACAATAAGAAGTTATTGGTAGAAGAAGAAGCGAAGGTTCAAATT
>JAUQWR010000264.1 GCA_030835065.1 Candidatus Kapaibacterium sp. | reverse complement strand
GATATGATGTCATTTTGATAGAAACAATTGGCGTAGGGCAAAGTGAAATTACTGTTCGCTCTATGGTCGATTTTTTCATGTTAGTAATTATTCCTGGTTCAGGCGACGAATTGCAAGGCATAAAAAAAGGTGTTGTAGAATTGGCAGATATGCTTGTTGTCAATAAAGCAGATGGTGATAATATACAAAGAGCAAATCTAACTAAGCACCAATATGCTCAGGCTCTTCAAATGTTATTGCCTGCTACAGAAGGTTGGAAAACCACTGCAAGTACTTGTTCTGCTATTACTGGTATGGGTATCGATAATATTTGGTCGGAAATCAACAGATTTGTCGATATAACTAAGAGAATCGGTGTCTTTGATAATCGCCGTAAGCAACAACTTATTGAATGGGTACAATCTATGATCGAATCTGAAATCTTAGATAGATTTTATTCTGATAGCAAGGTTTCTGAATTGTTGCCTAATCTAAAAACTCAGGTTCTTGCAGGTAATACAACTCCTACAAGTGCTGTCAATATTTTGTTAGAATCTTTTTTTAGTAAATAATGAAAATACTCTTAGCATCAAATAATAAACATAAAGCCGAAGAAATTAAGCATATTTTGGATGAAATTCTTCCAAATCAAATTGAGCTTATTCTTCCAAAGCAAATTAGTGAATCACCGATCGATCCTGAAGAAACGGGTGTTAATCTTGGCGAAAATGCTGAGATTAAAGCTAAAGCTTTCTTTGATGAATACAAGATTATTTGTATTGCAGACGATACTGGATTAGAGATTGAAGCCTTAGATATGGCTCCTGGAGTAAACTCAGCAAGGTTTTCTGGTGTTCACGGCAATGACAAAGCAAATCGCTCAAAAGTTCTTGATTTGCTTAGCAATAAGCCTAATAGAAAAGCCAGGTTCAGATGTGTATTTTGTTTTTATGATGGCAAAATCCAGCATTTCTCCGAAGGTATTTGCAATGGTAGAATTATTGAAGAAGAACGTGGCGAAATGGGTTTTGGCTATGATTCTATATTCATACCTGATGGTTTTGAACTTACTTTTGCTGAAATGGATTCTAAAGAGAAAAATGCTATTAGTCATAGATATAAAGCTACTTTAAATTTAGCTGATTTCTTGAAAGATTATATTATAAATTCCACTCAAACTGAAGATTGATTGAATTTATTTTGTTACTTTTTATTTCGTCAAGTCCGCTGCCTATGCTGCGGACTTTATTTTTATACGTATAATAATAAATGAAGTAAATATTTGAAAAATCGAATACATTAATGGACAGAACAACTGCTAATTTATTTCCTTTCCCATAATATGCCGGAGATCTATACTCTCCAGGCATATTCGATTCTAAAACCCAAATTGCTGACTCGTAGGTATCAGTATTAAACAAAGTATAATCTGTACTAATCCTCAATGTATTGAATAGCTTATAGCTAAGTTCTGTTTTGATTAAGTTTCCATTTGCGTTAGATTTATTTCCTTGAAAATCAACAAAACAATATTCATATTTTTGAGATATTCTTAATTTTGAAGAAAATTGATAATCAAATTGGAACCGCGCTTGTACCTTATTTTTATCATATAGAATTTGAAGCATATTAATGGAATCTCTAATTGCATCAGTACGCACTTCATTTCTGAATTTAAAAGTTAATGAAGTCCTATCGTTAAGTTGATACTGTATTAAAAACAACAAATCCAATCCACTTATTGGCAATTCAATTTGGTAAGTTCTTGAAATACTTTTATAAATATCAATATAGCTCGAAACAAGCAAATTTTTAAATGATTTTATTTCAATACCTGTATAAATACCTTTTTCATTTGCAGCTACAGATTGTTCTCCAAAATTTTGTGCAAAAGGCGACTTAAAGTCTTTAGAATATTCTCTATATTGAATAGCAAATTCTATAAAATCGAACGAATAATTTGTACCAGTCCTAAAAGCAATATTATTATTGGCATCCATACTGAATTCAGAATAGAATGACAAATTTCCGGAATTATATGATGCAAATATACTTTTCAGCATACCGGTTTTACCTGAAAATACATTCGAGGATTTTGTATTCAATTCCTTACTATAATTCAAATATAGAAAACTAAATCCCAGAAAGCTATTTCTTGTATTTAAACTAGACATAAAAGATATAGATTTCTCATTGAGTTTATCTTTTTTATTAATTTCTGTAGCAGTCCGAAACAAACCAGTTTTATATAATGAAACAACTTTTGCATCCTCAATACTTGCAGATCTATTAATATTTGAAGCAAATCCAAATAATTCAATATTACTTCCTTTATTTAATTCTATTTGCTTTGAAATTGCAATACCTCTAAAAAACAAATAATCTAAACTGGATTTATTAATACTTATTTGATTAGAAAAGTCTGATATAGGATTAATAATATTTGTACCTTTATTTGATGAAAAACTTTCTCCAAAAATATTCGAATAGGCAGATTTTACAGTAAAGTCGCCAATAATAACATCAATAGTAGATCTATTATAGTTGATGGCAGCCGAATAAAAATCCAGATAGGAAGATTCACCTTCAGACTTAGAAGATAAGAAAACAAATTTGAAATTATCAATCTCTAGTTCAGTCTTTTGTTTATAAGAATATTTATCACCTACAAATGATTTATTTTCAAAACCATGTGAGGTATTAAAGGGAATTTCACTACTAATACGTTGCTTAAAAAGATTATTCTGCTTATCAAAAGACAATGTATCATAATAAGTACAATTCCGCACTATTTTAAAAAGACCTTTAGAAAGTTTAAGACTATCGCGAATAAACCTGAATGAAAATACAGAACATTCATCAGCATAAGTAATAAGGCTATTAGCAAGTTTTCTGTCAATACCTGGAATTCTAATCAATTGATTTGTATTTGAAAATTTAAGGTTAATAGGGCGATTGGCATAATATTCAATTCTATCCATCAGAAATTCTACATCAGAATTTTCCGAAACGGATACAAGATATTCACGAATATCAGCATAATCCCAATCATCTAAAGAGAAAAGGGACAAAGAAGATAAAAGGAACAGAACAAATGAAACCAAAAGTTTCATAAACAATCTATGCTAATTATTAATAATTGCATATAAACAAATTGAGGCTGTAACGCAGCCAATCGAAAAAAACAATTAATTGACGGAAGTTACAGCCCCAAAAAAATAAAAATCTATAGACTTTAATTAGTCTTCGTCATCAAAGTCGTCTTCATCTTCGTCGAAATCATCAAAGTCTTCTTCTTCGTCGAATTCTTCAAAATCTTCGTCAAAATCGAATTCTTCATCAAATTCAAAATCATCTTCATCAAAATCATCTTCAAATTCGTCAGCAAATTCATCTTCTTCGTCAAACTCTTCGTCGTCATCAAAATCTTCTTCGTAATCTTCATCGCGTGCAATATTTATAGGAAGGATAACACCTGCTTTAGGATTTAAAGCAAAAATCGATGTCTTTCCTTCTTCATTAGTAAAAGATACTAAGAAGAACTTAAATACTTCAGCTACTGCCAAGGCGTTTAATAATTGCATAAAGAATCCTTTATATATTTAAAAATTCAAATTCGTTTCAAAAATTCTCACAAAGTTAATTACATTTATTAAAATATAAAACTGTTTTTTCTTTATAATATTTTTGTATTATTTCTAAAAATTTGTATATAAACCCAAAATCGGCGATATACCAAGTTT
>JAUQWR010000263.1 GCA_030835065.1 Candidatus Kapaibacterium sp. | reverse complement strand
AAAAGCATCACGTGCAGTCCAAAATTTTGTAATAAATGAATTATCGAATTGGTATATCCGCCGCAATCGACGCAGATTTTGGAAAGGTGAAAAAGACGATGAAAAGATTGCAGCATATCAGACTTTGAAAGAAGTATTGATGCATATTGTTGCTATGATTGCACCTACAGCTCCTTTCCTTGCCGAAGACTTATATTTGAGATTAAAACTTGATTCAGACAAAGATTCAATTCATATTTGCGATTTTCCAAAAGCAGATACTAGCAAAATTGATTTGGATTTGGAACGTAAAATGGCTATAGCTCAGCAAATTGTTTCTTTAGCAAGATTCTTGCGCGAAAAGAGCAAAATTAGAGTACGCCAACCTTTGCGCAGAATATTAGTGCCTGTCAATAATTCTCAAGAAAGAAGAGATATTCAGTTGATAGCTGATATTATTAAAGAAGAAATTAATATCAAAGATATTGAATTTGTAACAGACGAGACTGCTGGCGTAGTGAGCCGCAAAGCAAAGCCAAACTTCAAGACATTAGGCAAAAAATTTGGTAAAATCACTCAATTGGTTGCAAATGCAATTAAAGAGATGAGTGCAGACCAAATAAGAATGATTGAAGCAAATAGAAAACTTCAATTGAATTTAGGCGCTGAAAATGTAGAAATAGACTTTGAAGATATCGAGATAGCAAGCGAAGATATCGAAGGCTGGTTGGTTGCTTCCGAAAATAATATAACAGTAGCTTTGGATACTGCTATAGATGCAGAATTACTCAGAGAAGGTCTGGCAAGAGAATTTGTTAATAGAATTCAAAATGCGCGCAAGAATTCCGGATTTGAAGTAACAGATAGAATCAGCATTGAATTTTATGCAAATGATGAAACTTCTGAAGCATTATTAGCTAAGAAGGAATATATAATGAATGAGACATTGGCATCGAGTGTAGAAAGAAGCACAAGCAGCGAAGGTTTTGAAGAAATCGAGCTGATAGATGTCAATGTATATATTAAAGTTATTAAAAATTAATTTAAACGAAAAAAAGATTTCGGCTATTTTATTAGCCGGAATCTAATTTTAATAGCAATAAAGTTATCAACATTTAAAATAGAATATTGTTATTACCGTTAAAATTATTATTTTTACTGAGCCAAGCCCAAAAAGCTTGGAAAACAAAAAGTCATACGGCAAAAGCTAAAAAATGACAATCTGACTGAAAGTCGGTAATATTTTTTTATAACCGCAGTAACGCCGGTTATTAGGGAAATTTATTAAAATCAATAAGGGATTTAATTATGGCAAAAACGGCAAAAGAAGAAGTGAAAAAGGCTGAAACCAAAGAGCCAAAAACAGCTAAGCCTGATACAAAGAAATCAGCCGGAGCCGCTGTTGCTAAAGCAAAACCGGCAACTAAAGATAATGCCATTGAAGTGAAAGCCGATGTCAAAAAACCGGTTGCTAAGAAAGATGCTAAACCGGCCGAAGAATTAAAGACTCCTGTAGCAAAAAAGGAGACAAACAAAGATGTTAAAACTGAAAAAGTAGAAGAAGTGAAGACAACAAAATCAAAATCTAAAAAAGAAGAAACTGCTGTCGAAGAAGCAGTAACTGAAGTAACTGCTAAAAAAGCAGAAAAAAAGAAAACAACTAAAGTTGAAGATACAGTTATCGAACCAGTTGCAGTAGTTGAAGAAAAACCTGCTCCAAAAGCAGAAGTAAAGAACGAGGTTCCTGCTCCAATAATGCCGAATGTAAGATATTCCGATGAAGATTTGGAAGAGTTTCGTCGCAATATTAATGAAATTAAGGATGAACAATTAGATGAATTGCGCATGCTTAAAGAAAGATTAGAAGACTTGACAAGTTATGATTTTGCTGAAGAAAGCATGATTTATTCTATGCACATGGCAGAGCAAGGCTCAGAAGCAATGGAAAAAGAAAAAACTTATGCACAAATCCAACGTATTAATGAATACTTGAAAAAGTTGGATGAAGCTTTGCAAAGAATTAAAGAAAAAACCTATGGGATTTGCAGAGTTTGTGGTATCTTAATTGCAAAAGAAAGATTATTGGCTGTGCCGGTAACTACTCTTTCGGCTTCTCATAAGATACATCAAACTTGCCCACCAGATGGTATCGATAGAATTGAACCCGTCAAAGGTGCTTTACTTTAATTTTTCCGATATATTATCAATCTATCCCAAAAGCTTTAATCCTTTTGGGATATTTTTTTAATTAAATAATATTTATAGGCTTAGAGAATGGATAGTATAGAAAATAAGAATAATTATAAGTTTTTGTTGTTTGGTTTCTTTCTTATTTTGTTAGATCAAGCAACTAAATTGGCAATCAAAGGCTTCGACTTTTTTGGATTTTCGCATCAAGGCATCGAATATGGAAGCCTTCATAGCGTTATTGGTGATTTTGTTCAAATCACATATATTGAAAATCCTGGTATGGCTTTCGGAATTAGTTTTGGTTGGGGCAAAATTTTTCTTAGTTTGTTTTCTATTGTGGCTGGTATTGCCTTAGCTGTATATTTGTTGAGGATTAAGTCTGCTCATTTAGCTGTAAAAATTGGAATTAGTTTGCTTTTTGCCGGTGCAGTTGGCAATTTGATCGATAGAGTTTTCTATGGTGTAATTTTTGGCGAGCAATCTTTGTTTTATGGTTATGTCGTCGATTTTATTCAAGTAGATATTCCAGATATTGATTTCTTCGGAATTTTTTATACTCATTTTCCTGTGTTCAATGTCGCAGATTCTTGTGTTACTGTTGGTGTTGTTTTTCTATTGTTCGTTCATAAGCATATCCCTTCAATTCAAGAAGTATTCGGCAAGAAAAGTAATAATGAATCAAGCAATTTAGATAATTCGTATAGAAATTATGATGATGCATATTTAATGACTTCCACTCCGATAGTTGATGGAATTATTGATGATGTAGATAATGATATAATTAATGAAGAAAATGATTCATCTGATAGTTTCGATGATTCAAGTTCTGATTCTGGCGATTCTTCATCAGATTAGTATTAATATGAATGAAATATTAGACAATTATCCGGATAAAATTGAAGCAATATTCAATTTTACAATCACTCGTGGACAAGCTCCAGAACGAATCGATAAATTTTTGACAAGATCGGTTGCTAATGCTACACGCACTCGAGTTCAAAAGGCTATTGACGATGGAGCTGTTACTGTGAATGGACAGATAGCAAAAGCTTCTAGAAAAATTCAGCCGGGTGATGTAATTGAATGTAGAATTATGAAACCTCCGCCATTGGAGCTGATTCCTCAAGATATACCACTTGAAATCAAATATGAAGATGAATTTTTAATTGTAGTGGATAAACCAGCTGGAATGTGCAGTCATCCTGGTTTTGGAAATAGATATAATACTCTTGTTAATGCGTTGTTGTATCATCTTGGAGTCAGGGAATCAATAAAAATTGAAATTGATGACGAAGAAGATGATGAGACAGAAGGCGAAATTTTTGCAGGAGATTCTGTTAGGCCCGGCATAGTGCATAGACTCGATAAAGATACTTCCGGATTGCTTGTAATAGCAAAAGATCCTTTCACTCATGCAAAGCTTGCAGAGCAATTTGCAAATCGCAGCACCGAAAGAGAGTATAATGCTTTAGTTTGGGGCGAGCTCAAAGATGATAGCGGGATGGTCGATACATTGCTCGGAAGGTCAAGTCGCGACCGTAAAGCTTTTGCTGTAGTTAGGTCAGGAGGTAAGCGAGCAATCACTGAATATCATGTGGTGGAGAGATTTGATTATTTGACTTTAGTCAAATATAAATTGCATACAGGCAGAACACATCAAATAAGAGTACATTCCAGTCATCTGAAACATCCGATTTTTGGTGATCAAGTATATGGCGGAGACAAAATAATTTATGGTGGAGAGAAGCCTCGATTTAGAGTAGTTGCCGAAAAATGCTTGAAGCTGATAAACAGACAATTGCTGCATGCTCGTACTTTAGGCTTTATGCATCCTCAAAGAAAAGAATTCCTAAGATTTGAGAGCGAGCTGCCATTGGATATGCAAAATGTACTAAATGAAATAAGATTGATAAATAATGAAGAAAATTAATATTTCCTTATCAAAATT
>JAUQWR010000262.1 GCA_030835065.1 Candidatus Kapaibacterium sp. | reverse complement strand
GTGCCGGGTGGATTTGAGCCATTTGGATTTTATGAAGACGCTTTCGATGCAAGATTTTCTGAATTAATCAGAAAATTTAACGACAGGGGCAAACCAATTGCTTCAATTTGCACAGGTGCATTAGCAATTGCTCATTCTGGAATATTGGCGAATAGAAATGCTACAACCTATCAGCTTTCCGGAGCGAAAAGACTTGAGCAATTATCTAAATATAATGTCAATATATCAATGAAATCAATTGTGATAGACGGAAATGTAATTAGTTCGGCAGGTCCATCGACTGCAATTCAAGTTGCATTTGAATTACTCAGGATGATAAGTAATGACGAAACAGTAGAAGAAGTAAAATATCAAATGGGATTCAAATAAACGAAATTTTCATTTTTACGTCAAATTACTATTATTAATAGGAGTCGAAATGAAAAACGTGCTTATAAGCGGTGGCAGTGGAGCTATTGGAAGCAGACTATCTCAATTGTTATTATCCAAGTCATATAATGTTTCAATTATTACTCGTTCAAACTCAAAAAAAGTAAATAATATAAATTATATAAATATTAGAGAATTTGAATCTAATGCTGCCAACATAGTTTCCGGATATAATGTTGTAATAAACTTAGCCGGAGCCGGCATTGCATCTAAGTCATGGACAACTAAGTATAAAAATGAAATCATAAGCAGTAGGGCACAGATTACAAAATTATTGGCAGAATCTATAGATTCTGCCAGCAATAAGCCCGAGCTTTTCATTTCGGCTTCTGCAATTGGATTTTATGGTGATAGAGCTGAAGAAAAGCTCTACGAAGATTCGAAATCAGGCAATGGCTTTTTGGCTGATGTTTGCAAAATCTGGGAGAGTTCTGCTCAAATCTCAAATTCTATAACACGAAAGGTTATTTGCAGAATTGGTATAGTACTAGACAAATCGAGTGGTGCGCTGCCCAAAATGGCAGAGCCTTTTAAATTTTATGCTGGAGCTTCTCTCGGATCGGGCAAGCAATGGTATTCGTGGATTCATATTGAAGATATCATCAATGCATTTTTGTTTATTATAGAAAATGATAATGTTGAAGGTATTGTGAATTTTTGCAGTCCAAATCCTTTGACTAACCGAGAATTTACAAATGTATTGGGAGATGTATTGGGCAAACCATCATTTATGTCTGTACCAAAAATGGTATTAAAAATTATGTTGGGCGAGAGCTCAGAGATGGTGCTCAATTCTCAGAGAGTTGTACCTCGAAAGCTAATTGAATCCGGGTTTAATTTTAAATATTCAAATTTGAAGGAAGCATTAATACAGTTACTTAGATAGATATTTCTTTTTAAAATACTTTTAAAAAAAAATATTAATTACTATGGCGGCAATTGGTATGATAGCCGTTTTCATCATAGTTTGGTATCTTGGTAGAGCAAAAAAAATCGAACAACTTAATGCAAAAAATGTAATATAAATAAACAAATAATTGACAAATTGACTATTTATTGATTTATATTTAAAGAGAAAAATAATAAATAATGATATAAAAGCGAAATGAGAAATTAAGAATAAAGGATTAAAAGTACGTTTGTCTTTCCAATCAAAAATAAATAGGTTTACTAATTTTCGAGGTACTTTAAGAACTGCATCAATTGGGTTTTCATTTATATAATTAAATGCTTCTTTAAAATACAAATCATTCAACGCTATTTCAAAATTATTGTTTCGATCTAATTTCATGATTTTAGAGTGAATATTCTCATCAGCCCAAAAACCTGGATAGTAAGGATTATTCCCACGATAGAAGTTAAGGCCAGAACTAGTAGTGAGTGGTATAAATTTGTTGAACTGCAAATAGTTTCTAATTTGCCATGGTGAAACAGCTGCAGCACAAATAAACAATATAATTACAGCATGCTTTTTGTTTTCTTTCAAGAAAATATACATACATAATAAAGCAGCGAGAATTAAAGATTCTGAGCGAAAATAGATCATAATCGATAATATCAATGATGTATAAACAAATCTATATTTGGAAGTGCCAGACAAAACATAAAATAGTAATAAACTAAGGAAAATAAATATGGAGCTGGTGCCGATACGTGTGGATGCATAAATAAAATCAGGAGCAATAGCAAAAAGAAAAATACCAATTAGGGCAGTATTCCTATTGAATTTGTAGTACAAAAGTTTGAAAAGTAATATTATACTAAAAAAATCAAAGATAAAATTCAAATGAATTAAGCAAATGTTTCTGATCATCGAATTATCGGTTAAATAATAGAAAGGAAGTAAAGTAGCTACATAAGCTGGAGGCATATAGGCAGAAACGAATGCTTGGTGATCGGAAGAGTATTTATAAGAGAGTCTATTTTCATCAAAATAGAAAAGGGAGAAAGAATGATTTTCAGAAATATTATGAGCGATAGCACCATATTCCCAAGTATCAATATTGGAATAATCAATCGTGATTGCTGCATAGATTATTCTCAATGCTAGAGCCAAAGAAATGATAATATATTTTAATTTATCCATAATCGAACTCAAATGAAAGTATAAAAATAAAAAAAGACTACCGAAAACGAGTAGTCTTTTTTTATATCTTAGAAAAAGCTAATTATTTAACTTCTTTTTTAGCGTCTTTCTTAGCTTCTTTAGCTTCTTTCTTTACTTCTTTTTTAGCATCTTTAGCTTCTTTTTTAACTTCTTTAGCTTCTTTCTTTACTTCTTTAGCTTCTTTTTTAACTTCTTTCTTTTCTACTTTTGGTTTTTCTTTCTTATCAGCTGCTGGTTGAGCAAAAACGTTAACTGCCAAGAATGAGAAAGCTACTAAAAGAGCTATTGCAATACGTGATTTCATTGTGATCTCCACAAAAAAATGTTAAACAAAATAAATTATCAAATAAACACACACACAGATACAAAACTAATATATTAAGATGAAAATAAGATGAAAGGAAAAAAAATAAAAAAAAAGAAGGAAAAAGTAGAATCTTACTATGAAATAACAACAAAATTCAATAAATTCGTAATAATAAATAACAGGGATAACGGGCAGTCGCGTTTGTAGCAATACAGATGAGGAAAGTCCGAACTCCGCAGAACAGCGCGCTTCGTAACGCGAAGGCGGCAAGCCGCAAGGCGAGCCGACGGAAAGTGCAACAGAAAGCAAACCGCCAATCCGCCGAAAGGGTCATGGAGGCAAGGTTGAAACGGTGAGGTAAGAGCTCACCAGCATCAAGGCGACTTGATGGCTCGGTAAACCCCGCGCGGAGCAAGGTCAAATAAGGTTGTGTCCGCTTTTTGCGGTCTCGAGTTGTTCGCTCGAGCGAAAGGCACTTCCGGGTAGACCGCTTGAGGATAATGGCGACATTATTCCCAGATAAATGACTGCCTCCGGGTTGTAAAAAAATCTGAAGACAGAATTCGGCTTACAGTTATCTCTGTATTTTTTATATAAAATTTTTGGAGGCTTTAATGAATATTCCTGAAGATCCCTTTATTCGCGAGTTATTGCCCGAGTTTGTCGATACTTGGATTGCTGATATTGATTCGCAGTATAAAGAATTAATATCGAGCAAAAACGCTACAGATTTGTATCGATTGGCTCATACACTCAAGGGCTCTTGCTTTCAGTTTGGGCTTAATGATATAGCCAATATGGGAATTGAACTAATGACTCTTGCAAAAGAAGGTAATTGGGATAAGGCTGCTGCTATGGAACTGCCTTTGAAGAATTATTTTGTCAAAGTGAAAGAATTTATTGAGGAAAATCCTTTATAATTTATATTTACGACTTAAAATAAGGTGGATTATGAAACGCTATGTGTTACTAATCTCTATGCTTTTTATTTGTACTTTTGCATCTTCTCTTGCTCAAGTTAGAATCGCTGTGCTCCCTTTTATCAATATGGATGGAAATATGGCATATAATATTTGGTGCTATAAGCTTCAGGATTCGGTTTACAAGGAATTGAAAGCATTAGATCCCGAGGGAAAATATTATGTTATTCTTCCTCCGGATTCAGTCGAAGCTGTTTTAGGGCAGCTAAACGTCAATCCTACTAGTCCGGAATATCCT
>JAUQWR010000261.1 GCA_030835065.1 Candidatus Kapaibacterium sp. | reverse complement strand
AATAGTATTCACAGGTCCTTTAATTTCAACATCTTTAAATCCACTGCCATCATCGATTATTATGTCTTTAGCATAATTTTTTTGAGAAAACTTGTAGCCTTTGACGTCGACATTAGTACCTAATAGGATATTAGATTTTTTAACAATACTGTCGTTAGGAAACTTGTACGTCGTTGAATCAGTAAAATAATACTTAACAGTATCGACCACAAAAAAGTTGTTATCAAGCTCGACAACAGCTCCTCTTGTATGGATCGGAGTCTGAGAATTCAGATTAGCACAAATAATCAGTGAAAATAACATACCTAGAAAGAAGAACTTTTTCATGCATCACCTTTATACAAACTAAATTATTATCAAATTATGAAAAAAAATATAAAATATTATCTTTTCAATACCGTGAAATTAGTAAATTTTGTTTAATCATGAAAATAATAATTATGGCTACTATAGATAAAACATTTAAGACAAAATATACATCAATTGAGATGAAGAATTATATATCTTCGCAAGTATTACCAAATCCTGCACTTAAATCATTATTAGAAACTGTCAGATGGGAATCTAATACTTTGTTTATTAATTCAAAGTTAGGGCATGGCACTATCGAATTGCAAGATTATTCTGTTCATGTGTATATTGAGTTAAATTTATTTGGTTCAATGGCTAAAAAAGCTATTGAAAGTACTTTAGATTCTGAATTTAAACAATTAGAATCCAAGAAATGAACAATTATTTAGAAAATGATAATAGGCTTATATTAGCTCTAATAACAGCTCTATTTTCGATTTTTGGATATTATTTTTGGATTGGTTTTGGGGAATTATTTTTCAAAAATAATTTAGCATTATTTTCTATTAGCGGACAAATCATTTTTTTTGGTACTATTCCCTATTTTTTCAATAAAATCAACAAAGCAAATACTATTAATAAAATAAGTTTTTCTATTATTAATATTCAATTGCTTCCATTAGTTCTTTTGATGTTTCTTGGGCTTCAAGCATTTATCAGCTCTTCATCCAATCTTCAAGAATTTTTAATACCAAATCAATATATTGATTCATACAAAGAACTAGAGAAATTTGTTGAATCCAATTATTCTTCAATAATGAAATTTGACAATTTCATAAATATTTCAATTACAATATTAATGATTGCAGTAATACCTGCAATTTTTGAAGAATTATTTTTTCGTAAATTTTTATTGAATGAATTAATAAAAAAAGTAAGTCCAATTATTGCAATTTCTCTGACTAGTTTTATTTTTAGTATAGTACATTTCAATCCGATTCATTTATTGCAATTGTTTGTCTTTGGTTTTGTTTTAGGCTTAATAGCAATCAGAACTAAAAGTATAAGTTATTCGATAATTTTACATTTTATAAATAATGTATTATCACTTATAGTTTACTATTTTAGTAAAGACGAAAGTAGTTCAAATTCACTTGGATTTTCTTTATATTTGTTTATTATTAATTTAGGATTACTCATATTAAGTATAATAATTATTTTATTTTCTTATAAGAAAATTCTATATTTGACAAAAAATGAAAATGATTATATTAAAAATGAAGAGGGAGATTATGAAAAAAATTAAGACACTATTAATTTTGTTACTAATTACTTTATCAACACTTCAAGTGTATTCCCAAAAAACAGAAGAATACAGTGAATTTAAAGCTATAAACTTGGATCTAGGATATGGATCTTATGGATTGGGGGCTGCTGCAGGGTTCAGATATTCTTTCATAAGTTTGACAGTTGGTATAGCAGGTTTTGCAAATGATATTCCAAATTATGCTTCAATACCACCACAAGGTGTAATAATAACTCCTCACCAGCCATTACCAACCGGATATGTGGAGGATAAATATGAAGCTTTAATGTTTACTGCAGACTTAGCCTATAACTATGATATTGAAGATCTTACTCTATATGGATCCTTAGGATATTTTACAGCTCAAGACTCTGTCTTAGCAAAAAATATTAATACAAATGACAGATATTCATATAAAGTTGAAAACAGTTCGGGAATTACAGTTGGATTAGGTGGATATTATTCATTGAATGAGTGGATTTGTTTAGGATTGGGGTATAACACTAAAAGAGGAATATACGGACAATTTGTATATACATGGTAAAAAAAAGGGCAATTGCCCTTTTTTTTTACCATTTTTTTAGTTTCCAAAAAATCATAAATGTAACTACTGAAAGCATAGATAGCCCCATAACAATCCAGAAAGCTAAAGGATGCTCTTCTAAAGGTATATGAACATTCATAGAGAATGTAGATACAACAAAAGTAGGTACCATTATACAAATAGTAATAATATTGAGAGTTTTCATAAGTATATTCAAATTATTACTAACAATAGATACTCGTGCATCCATCAAACCAGCAAGAATGTTTGAATATATCTCTGCTTGTTTATAACATTGGTTGTTCTCAATAATAATATCGTCGAGTAGTTCCGTGTCTTCCACATTCAATTCAAATTTAGATACATTGAATTTGATTTTATCAATTAAAATACCATTTGAAGAAATTGCATTTAGATAGTAAACCAAACTTTTTTCTAAAGTAAATAAGCTCATAAGATACTTATTTTCCATAGCAGTACTAATTCTATGCTCACTTTC
>JAUQWR010000260.1 GCA_030835065.1 Candidatus Kapaibacterium sp. | reverse complement strand
ACTCATCAAGTCGAGAGGTTTGTAGCTTGCAGCCATTGCATACTTCCAAGCAAATTCCCATTCACTGCCACCTTCTTGCTCAATTTCGCAATAAGGATTTAAAGCAATATTGAAATCGCCAAAATCTTTAGCTAAAATGATTTTGGGTTCGAAAACATGCTTCGAAAAATCAGCTTTTCCTTTATATTCGAGATATATAAGAGGATCCATAAAGAATTGATTTTTTTCGCCAATAAGGAATCTGGTTCTAAGCTTATAGCCATCATATTTAAGGCTTCCGCCAGCAGATTGCTTAAATGTTTGATATATAGCAAAATCGTAGTGTTTGCTCATTCCGATTTCAGTTTCTAGGTTGAGTTCTGTGCTTACAGTTTTCTCATAATTATCCATATCGGAAGCAGAAAAAGTAGTGTATTGTTCTAATTCGGCTTGCCCTGGTTCCATAATCATATACTCATAAGTCCAAACATAGCTTCTCTGATCTGCTTTAGAATTGCTAGCAAGCAGTATAAACAAGAAAGCAAAAGTAATCACATTCCAAACTTTCATCACATCTCCAATTAGTTGTTGCTAAAATAAAAATTAACATTGCCTAAATGTAAATTTAGTAAAAATTATTAGAAATGCCAAAATAATTAAGATATATTAATAAGGTGATTTTTGAAAGAATGATATGTGTCGATAGATTTGGACAAAAATCAAAATTGCTAGTGATATTGCAAGATAAATATTTTGAGTTAGAAAGTCATTTTGCTGAATTGTTAAATTATTAATATTTACATCTGCAAATGAATTTATGGTTTTGCCGGATAAATATCCTGCAATGCGTTGAACTTGTTCCGGATTGGATTTTGTTATTATTGGTTTAGAAAATTCATCTATGAGAGCTGTGTTAGTAGTTTTGTCAATAATATTAGCACCTTTTGGGCTGCCAATTGTTTGTGCAAAGAAATTAACTCCTTTTAATTTGGAAATTAATCCAGGATTTAGTGATTCATTTGATTCGCCATCACTTAAAAAATAAACAATCGTTGTATTATTTGTATCGATTACTTTTGCTGCTTGTTGAAATGCTAAATTAAAATTTGTTCCTTGAAATGAATAATTATCCGTTTCGATCGAGTTTAAAATATTAATAAACGAAGAGAAATCACGAGTAAATGGGATTTGAACAACAGACTTATCTGCAAAGCAGATTAGAGCATATTCCATTTGAGGGTATTTTTTTAATAATTCGCTAATATTCATCTTAGCAATTTCCAATCTAGAGCCCGAATCGTCGATAGCATCCATGCTTTTTGAGACATCCAGCATAAACAAAACTTTAGATGAAGAATTTGTTTGATTTTCAGACTGTATTGAAATTGATAAAAGTATAATAACAAACATCACAGATAAAAAACTGATCATATCGAAAAATGAAAGTTTGTTTTTTGATTTTTTGGAATTAAAAACTAAGCGTAATGAGTTTTGTGCATTACGATAATTATTAATGAAAAACACTAAAAGTGATAGGCTTATGATTGAAACAATGATATATAAGTATTCATTAATCATTATTTTTTCTTTCGAGAAAAACCAGCCAAACGCATACAGATTAGATCCTGAAGATTATGAACTACATTTAGCGCCACAGTATGGTTCATAATCATTATTGAAAAAGCAAGAAGTTCTGAATCTTTGGTTTGAACATATCCAGCAAGAGTCGAAACTGCATTCATCGAACCGGTTTTTGCCCACAAATTATTCTCTGCTTTTGTTCTAATCATACGATTTTTGAGAGTGCCAGTCTCGCCGGGGCAAGCAAGTGAATTAATGAATTCTGTTTTGTAGGATGCACGATGAATAAATGAAAGTAAAGCAGTTTGATATCGAGGCGAAATCAGATTATACCTCGATAGACCACTACCATCAGCAATCGACATATTTTCAGGAGAAATTCCAATTTTAACACAAAACTTTGAGATTTGTTCTGCTGCTTTTTGAAAGCTGCCTTTTCCTGTATTTTCTTTGGCAATAGTCTTGAAAAGCATCTCAGCAACAAGGTTGTTACTGTTTTTATTTAACTCTTTTATTATTTCTGAGAGTGGAGGAGAACTATAAGAGCAAATCGCCTGTGCATTAGAATAAGAAAACTTTTGATTCCAATCGTCAATATCTATTAAAGCACCTCTAAATTTTATGTTTTTCCTTTCAATTGCAGATTTGAATAAATTAAGAAAAAATAGAGTAGGATTAGTGACTGAAACAGAAATTACAGATTTTTCTTTTTTTTGTTTGTTATATTTAATTACACCTTCAAGCTCAATAATATTAGTATTATCATCTTTGAAAGGGTTTATATCTGTCATATCAGATTCTGATCCAGTTCTTATAGAGTTTATTATACTTGTATAATTATTATCAGGAATACAGGTAATGTGAGGAGATTGATTAATAGAATCCGGACTTTCGATGATTATATCAATTTTATTATCATAAATTGATAATGAGTTGACCTGCGCCGAAAATGGATAAATCATATCATCCCAAGACCAACCGGGACCATAATAGACATCATCAAAATAATTATCATCGCCAATGATATTGCCTCTGATAGACTTGATACCAATAGAATCCAAAGCAGCAGCCCATTTATCAAGAATTTCCGAAGGATTTTCCATAAAAGCTTTAGACATACTTGGATCGCCTGAACCACGAATAATAATATTTCCAATAAATTCACCGTTCGATTCAATTTTTCCATCTAAATATACAGAACTAGTAAATCTGAAATCTTTACCAAGATATTCCAAAGCAGCGGCACTTGTCATTATTTTGGCAGTGGATGCAGGAATAAAATTTTTTGTATCATTTTTTTTGAAAATTGTTTCTCCATTATCAATAGAAACAATAGAAATACCAATAATCGAGTTGAAATAATCAGGATTATCTATAAGTGATTGAATATCTCTTTGCAATTCGACAATTGGCGATAGAGGACTAATCTGAGTTTTGATAGAATCAGATTTAACTATATCTACAGAATAAGCGAAGTTTGCATTAAGCAAAAAAGAGATAAATAGTATTAATAGCGATTTGTATTTCATAATAATAAAATAAAAAAAAACAACCTATTCAAGAATATCTCGAATAGGTCGTAGAAAAATTGCTTTAGAATTTATAATGGTTTTATAGATTCAATAATTTTATCAACGTCTTTGTCGTATTTGTCTTTAACATTTTCAGAAATTACGCAATGGAAAAACATGATTTTTCCGGAAGGCGAAACAATAAGAGCAATAGAGAAGCTGCACTTAGAATTAGTTTCTTTAAGCAAACCGCTACCATCAAATCCCCAAACGTCTAAACCATTAATTTTAGTTTCGACAGGATCATCATATTTAAGATCTTTATATTGAGTTTCGATTTGCTCGACAGCAGCTTTAATACCGGCTTCTACTCCTTCAGCTTCAATCATAGTGAGTACGACAGCAGCTTCGCCATCAGGGCTGGAAGCAACAAACAAACCCTCCTCTTCTTCCACTTTCCAAGTATCAGGAATAGTTATTTTTAGTTTAGCTTCTTCGTGGTTATAATCTCCAGAGAATGCCGGAACTGCAAATGCAAAAAGAAAGGCTAGTGCAAATAAAGGAAGGAACAATCTTTTCATAAAAACTCCTAAAGTTATAAAAAACCAGAAACGTGATATATCATATAATATTATAAAAAAAACCGCCTCGCTAGAGACGGTTAGCCAAACAATGGAACCTGATCAAGTAAAAAAAATTATTTAGTAAATAATTTCACGACAAAGTTCATATCATCATAGATAACTTTATCGCCTAAATTATCAAAAAAGCTTCCTGAACCATATTTAACGTTCCATTTAGATCTATCAATTGTAAATTTTGCCCAAGCATAAGCACTTTTGCCAGTTACAGTAACAATTGCAGGAAATTTGATTTGGTTAGTAATACCTTTAATTGTAAGATCGGCAGTAATAGTGTAATTTGCTTCACCTTTTTTTGCATTGCTAATTGGAGCAACGTTTTTGATCACTAATTTTGCAGTCGGGTGGGACGATACTGAAAAGAAATCGTCAGATTTAAGGTGACCG
>JAUQWR010000259.1 GCA_030835065.1 Candidatus Kapaibacterium sp. | reverse complement strand
AATATCAACAATGTATCCCGCATTAATCAATTCATTGATTGAATCGATAAATATTTTTGAATCGGTATCTTCATCAGTCAATGTAATTATTTTATTATATTTATCAGCTACAATCTCCTTGCAAGAATTTATAATATATTCTTCGCCATAAATATCAATAACATCTAAAATGGGCATATTAGCAATTGTTTGTTTATCTACTTTAAATAGATTAGAAAAAAGATCTACTAACTGGGGACGCATTTTTTCCAGCTCTTCCTCGTCGGAATTCATAATATCAAGATTTTCAACTACTAAAATTAAAGCCTTACCTTTGTTTTGTATATTTGAAGGCTGATTAGTATTTTCTTCACTGCAAGAAAATAATGCAAATGTCAAAGTCAAGATAAAGAGAATTTTTTTCATATTTCATCAATTAGTTTGAAACAATCAATGGTAATTTAACAATAAATTTTGTTCCGTGTGGTATATTTTTTTCTATACTTATAGTACCAGAAAGGTCGTCTACTGCTTTTTTAACTATTGAGAGTCCTAATCCACTACCTACAATATTTCTTGAATTGGAAAGCCTTGCAAATGGCTCAAACACCAAATGCATTTCTTCTTCAGGAATTCCTATTCCCTGATCACTTACAACAAACTCAATATGACTGTCTAATTTTTTAAGTTCAAATGTGATTTCAGAACCAATTTCAGAATATTTGCAAGCATTAGTAAGTAAATTGGAAAAAATCTTTTGTATTCTTCCCTCTTCACTAATCACATTCAATGATTCGATTGAAGAATGGAAATTTAAATTATGATTTTGATTATCAATTAATTTTATTTCTTCTACAATAGTTTTACTAATTTCAACAACATCCAACTGAGAATAATAAACAATCTTATCAGATTCCTTTTCTATAAATAAAATTTCATCTAATAATTTTGTAAGTTTCTGTACAGACATTAATATTCTATCCAGAAAATTGTTAATACCATCTAATTCATTTCTAAGCAACAATTCTTTAATTATATAAGTAGATGACATAATCAATGTAAGTGGATTTCGAT
>JAUQWR010000258.1 GCA_030835065.1 Candidatus Kapaibacterium sp. | reverse complement strand
ATCATCATTTCGTCAAGAAAAATCAGATCGTAGTGCTTTTGTTTGACTAATTCGATAGCATCTTCGCCGTTAGTAGCTGTTTGAACTTGAAAACCACGTTGCTCAAGTAGAATAATGTGTGGTTTCAATAATTCGATTTCATCATCAATCCAAAGAATGCAACCTTTGCTCTGGCTCATAATCGCCTCCAAATAGTAATTGGAAATTCTAAATTTAATGAGTTAAAAAAGCAATTCATTCTTTGTTTCCTTTAATGAAATTACAAAAATCATATTAAACGCTCAATAGCAAAAATTGTTATATCATCGTCGTATTTGTTTGTTCCATGCCAATTTTCAAGACTGAGCATCAATTCAGTCAAAATTTCTTTTGTGCATTTAGCGTGCGAACTTCTAATAAAATCATTTAATGCTTCAAATTTAAACTCTTTACCATTTGTAGATAAGCAGTCAGTGATTCCATCACTATAGAAAAATACTTTATCGTTTTCATTTAAGTCTATTTCATATTCAGAATATTCCTGAAAATCGACTAGACCAATAGGAAAACTAGAAATATCTGATAATTGAGAATAATCCTTTTTAGAAATAATAATAGGAGCAGGATGCCCAGCTTGTGAAAATACAATTTTATTATTATTTAGATTGATTATTCCATAAATCATAGTGAAGTATTCAGATGTGCCTTGACCCGCAAATATTGAATTTAATTTATTTAAAACAGCTTTTGGTGATCTGATTAAATATGTATTAGTTTCGTTGTGATAATCAAACAAAGGATTATCGTGTTTGCGCTCTGAACTAAGCAATCTGCTAAGAGTAACAGACAGGAATGCAGAAGAGATACCATGACCGGCGACATCAATAATATAGAAAGCCACATTGTTGTTGTCAATTTTAAAATAGTTGAAAGTATCGCCCGAAACAAAAACACTAGGTATAAAAGCAGCAGAAAATCTGTAATTATCAATTTCAACATTCAAATTTGGTAGAAATGCCTGCTGAACTTTTGCAGCTGCTTCAAGATCTTTTTTTAAATTGTCGTAAGATTCTTGAAGTTTTCTTTCTCTATCTAATAATTTTAAATGTGTAGAAAGTCTTGCTAATAATTCTGCTTGTTGAAATGGCTTGGTAATGTAATCAATACCACCTGATTCGAAACCTTTAACAATATCATTAGATGTATTTCTAGCAGTTAGAAAAATAATTGGAATATCAGAAAATTCAGGATTAGATTTTAGTTCATTACACACTTCGTATCCATCCATATCCGGCATATTGACATCGAGCAAAATCAAATCCGGTTTTCTGATAGAAATTAATTTTAGAGCTTGAAATCCATTCATAGCAAAAGATGTCTTAAAGCCAATATCTTTAAGAAATAGGCCTAGCATTTGCAGATTGAGATGAGTATCATCAACTACAAGGATTTCATAATTTGAATAATCTATATTGTTAATTGTTTCGATCATTAATAATAAAAGTAATTAAGAGACTAAATGAAACAAATCATAAAGTCTAAAAAAATTAAGGCATTTCGGGCATACCATATTGCGACCATTCTTCTTTAGAAGGACCATATACACCGGGCACTTTAAGTCCGGCTTGGCGCATAAGCACAGTCATTTGGGCTCTATGGTGAATTTCATGGGCAAGCAAGCTGGTCATAACAGCATGACGCTTCCAAATCTGCCCATAAAGGTTCAAATCATCATGGAGCATAGAATCATTCCAGTTGGATTTAATAGCTTCAATAAGTTCATCGGCAGCTTTTTTATAAGAATCAGCAATAAGATTAGCAGAATCTGGCTGAGGAGCGTCTTCTTTGACAGCATGAATTTCAAGACCGGTTTTGCCCATCATTTCGGGAATAGTAGTAACGATATGCCATGCAATAAATCCAAGAGTTCTACCTTGGTCATAGACTTTATGGTTTAAAGATGCATCACTTAAGGCACTCATGACCTTAAAGGTACGCTCTGTTTCGCCCTGAAGGTCAGTCAAAAATTCTTCAATAGTATGATACATTGTTTCCTCTACTCGTTAATATTTCTTAGTTTATTAGCTTTTGTGCGAAGCTGATTTATTTCATTTTCAATTTTATCGACGTTAATGCCATGAGTTTTATAAATATAAATAATTTTTTGATAAACATCTGCTGCAGCAAGAAAATCTTCTTTATAAGGTATTGATTCATTCAAAAGATCGGCAACTTCATTCACATAATTATCAAATTGAGAAACTTCGTCGCGAATAGCTTTAGCTTTGTTTTGATTTTTTGAAGATACTTCATGATTAAGTTCATTCAAATCTTTTTGGATTGATTCTGAAATATCTTGAAGATCGGCTATGCGTGCTAGTTCGTCCTCAGTATATTTCATTTCGTTTTCTGTGCATGCACTAAAAATAAAAAGCAAACTGAATACAATAAAAATCGTTTTAATAGTATTATTCAATGTTTTTAACATTACTACTCCGGATTTGCAAGTAAGTTTTTTTGCAAAAATATAAAATCATGACGAAATTATTATTGTTTATATTTTTTTAAAGCCTTAATTTAGCTTTTTTTTATGGAATAACAGCCAATGAAACAAAAAATCATGTATGAATGCCAACAATGTGGCAATCGATCTGCCAGATGGCTGGGCAAATGCCCAAACTGCGACTCATGGAACTCATATTCTGAAGTAGATATTAGTCATGAATCAAGAAAAATTAAAGTTTCTAAGGCTTATGAGAATAAAATTGTAAGATTATCTGATATCAGCTCAAACAAAAATTTTAGAATTCATACCGGAATAAGCGAATTAGATAGAGTGCTAGGCGGTGGCATTATTCCCGGCTCCATTGTATTAGTAGGTGGAGATCCCGGAATTGGCAAGTCCACTCTAATGTTGCAAATGTGTGCACATCTAAAAGAGAACCAATCATTATATGTAACCGGCGAAGAATCGCTCGAGCAAATAAAATTTCGCTCACAAAGAATTGCCGATGTTCCAGATTCTTTGCTTTTAATGTCTGATACAAATGCTGAGACAATTGATAATGCAATAAGAAATTCGGATGCCTCAGTAATTGTTGTCGATTCGATTCAATCAGTATATTCAGATCGAATAGATGCTACTCCAGGGAGTATTACTCAAGTTAGGGAATGTACTTCATTATTTATGCAGACAGCTAAACAAACTCATAAAGCAATATTTTTAATTGGGCATGTGACAAAGGAAGGTGTTATTGCCGGTCCAAAAATTCTTGAACACTTAGTAGATACGGTAATTCAATTTGAAGGCGAAAAAACCTATTCTTATAGGATATTAAGAAGTCAAAAAAATCGCTTTGGCTCTACTAATGAGATTGGAATTTTTGAAATGAGCGAGTCAGGCCTTAGAGAAGTACTAAATCCATCGGAAGTATTTTTGGCTGGAAGAGATGAAGACGAAGCTGGTATTGCTATTATAGGCAGTATGGAAGGTTCAAGACCAATACTTTTAGAAGTGCAAGCTTTGGTATCTACTGCTAGTTATGGTATGCCTCAAAGATCATCTAATGGATTT
This sequence comes from Candidatus Kapaibacterium sp., assembly GCA_030835065.1. Lineage (GTDB taxonomy): Bacteria > Bacteroidota > Ignavibacteria > Kapaibacteriales > UBA2268 > JAUQWR01. Next base: position 325 of record JAUQWR010000258.1, on the reverse strand, counting down.
GATATGCGCCGACTTCAGATGATACTTGCTGTGCTTGAGAAAAGATTAGGCTTGCAATTCAGGCAAAACGATGTATTTATTAATGTTGCTGGTGGTGTTTATCTAAATGATTCTTCCGCAGATCTTGGTATTGCTGCTGCATTAGTTAGTTCTTATAAGGATATGCCTTTGCCTGCTAAGACAGTTTTTATTGGCGAAATTGGGCTTACCGGAGAAGTACGCTCAGTATCTTCAATCGAACAAAGATTATCTGAAGCAGAAAAATTGGGGTTTAGTGCTGCTGTTATTCCACAAGCTAGTGCTTCAAAATTATTAAAAAAATTCA
>JAUQWR010000257.1 GCA_030835065.1 Candidatus Kapaibacterium sp. | reverse complement strand
CAGATAATTGGTAGGGTTTTCTATCAATATATTTTTCCAAACCTACCTTTTTTAAAAGAACTTTCGCGTTATTTTCTGCAGACTGCTTGTTTTCGCCTTTTACTTTAATTGGAGCTATTGTGACGTTTTCCAGCACAGATAGATGTGGAAAAAGGTTAAAACTTTGAAACAAGAAACCTACTTGGCGCCTTAATGCATAAGTTTTGATTCGAAATTCTTTTTTAAGCTTATCATCTTTTGATTTTGTTGGTTTAGCTCTATTAATCCAAAACGATTTTTTACTATCTAAAATATTCTCTTTTGGCTTGATAGAAAGGTTAATATCATCAATAGTGATACTACCCGAACTCATTATTTCCAAGCAATTTAAGCATCTAAGAAGTGTAGTTTTGCCACAACCGGAGCTGCCAATAATCGAAATTAACTCGCCTTTGTTCACTTCCAGATTTATATCCTTCAATATCTGATCTTTATTGAAGAACTTATTCAAATTCTCAATCTTAATAAGTTTATTATTCATTTCAAGTCAAAATTGATATTAATTATAATCAGCAAAATAAGAATATTATATTTAAAAGCAAAGATAATTGATTTTAATTAATGAATTGTTAAAAAAAAGGGTTGATAAATCATTTAGACAAATCAACCCATAATTTCAAATAATTGAAATATTACATTTTATCAATTTCTTCTAATAAAGTAGAAACAATAAATTCTTCTTTAATTTTTTTAATCATCTGACCTTTTTTGAAAAGTAGAGCTTCGCCCGGACCGCAAGCTACACCAAGATCAGCTTCTTTGGCTTCGCCTGGACCATTGACTGAGCAACCCATTACAGCTACCTTGAGTGGCTTGCGAATATGGCGTACTGCAGCTTCAATTTTCTTTGCAATTTCAATCAAATTTACTTCTAATCTACCGCAAGTTGGGCAGGAAATTAATTCAATATGATTGCGCAAAAGATCTAATGACTGAAGAATTTCTCTACCGACTTCTACTTCGCTTTCAGGAGCATCTGTAAGTGAAACTCTAATTGTATCGCCAATACCTTCTGAAAGTAGAGTACCAATACCGATAGAAGATTTAATTGTACCGGCTCTGATTGTACCAGCTTCGGTAACACCAACATGAAGTGGGTAATCTGTTTTTTCGGCAATTAATCTATAAGCTTCAATCATTCTCGATACATTTGTCGATTTGACAGAAATTACAAAATTATCAAATCCAAAGTCTTGAGCAATTTCTACATGTCGCATAGCAGATTCATAAAGAGCTTCAGCAGTTGGATGTCCATGTTTGGCAAGTATATCGCGCTCTAAAGAACCGGAATTAACACCAATTCTTATAGGAATATCATATTCTTTAGCTTTAGATAACACTTGCTCAATTCTATCTTTATTGCCGATCTTGCCAGGATTACTTCTTACTTTAGCGACTCCGGCTTCTATTGCTTTTAATGCATAGATATGATTGAAATGAATATCAGCAACAATTGGTACAGGCGAACCTTTGACAATATCTGCAATAGCATTGGCAGCTGCTTCATCATTTACAGTTACTCTTACTATATCAACACCAGCTTCATGACAGACTTTTATCTGCCTTAGAACCTCTTCGACATTTCTGGTAGGTGCTTTTGCCATAGTTTGAACCGATACAGGAGCACCACCACCAATTTGAACGCCACCAACCATCACCGGTTTTGATATTCGGCGATTATATCTTACATTTGGAACATTATTCATATTATATACGCTTACTTAATTCTGTTAAAATAAATTTTTCTTTTTCGCTTAAACTTTGATAGCCATGAGCTGAAATTTTATCAAGAATTTCATCTATTTTATTTTGAGTAATTTCTTCGCCATTAATAATGATTGTCTTTTTCTTTTCACCAGAATCATATACTTCAGTCTTTTTGTTGTCCATTTTATAAATTCTTGGTTCCTGACTAAATGATGTATAATCTTGAGAGTACAAACTATCATTAAAAGTAGATTTTTTCTTTGGTTTATATATTTTATTTGCCAATTTGAAAATACCAGACTTATCACCAAATTTGAACAGTAGAAAACCAGTGAGCATACCGCCAAGATGGGCGAGATGAGCCACATTACCATCATCAGTAATACCAGAAATTATACCAATACCAGCCATAATAAATACAAATATTTTAGCAGGAATAGGTATGAAGAAAGGAAACATGAATATTGGTCTATCCGGGAAAGAAAAGCCAAATGCAAGTAATATTCCATATATTGCACCAGAAGCACCGACTGTAGGAGCAAATTGACCCAAATATGGAGCTACTAGCAATTGAGAAATACCGGCGCCAATACCAGAAAGTAAATAAAATGTTAGAAACTTTGCAGATCCCCATGTTTCTTCCAATTCCGATCCAAACATCCAAAGTGCAAGAAGATTAAAGAATAAGTGCCAAATTCCGGCATGCATAAACTGATATGAAATCAACTGCCAAGGGTAGAAATATTCAGTAACTAACTCGTAATTTGGATTGAATATCGGCATCAATGAAAAGTATTGTCTGAAGTAAGTATTGAGTGAAGTACCATCGATATTGAAAACACTCAAAATCAAAGTCTGGAGTATAAAAATACTAAGATTAATTATAAGCAAACTCTTAAGCACTGGCGGAAAAAATCTAAAACTGCCTAGTCCATTCATTCTTCTGTATTCGTTCATTTTTTTCCAAAAAATATTTAATAATATTCATATAGTTAATTTGAGACGTTATAAATAAAAATCAATTGGAAAAGTAAGGCATTTGTAACTTTTTTTTTAATTGGGTGTCTTATGTTAATAAAAAAATACAACTCAATAGCAATATTGCTTGCGAGAAATAAAAAGTTTTATTAATTTTTAGGAATGATAATTGTATTTGTTTACTTAGGTAAAAAAAAGTAAATAAAAACGTTACAAAACTAAAAATGTGGAATGTAATAGTAACTGATTAATTTCATTTAATCACGTTTATAATAAGGAAATAATAATTATTCTTTTATTAAAAGGAGTTTATATGTTCAAGAATTTTTCCAAATTATCAGCATTATTGTTGTTGGTAGTATTACTTACAACAAATGCCTTTTCTTATCCTAAGAGAATTTTGATGGAAGATCACACTGGTGCTTGGTGTGGTTGGTGCGTGCTTGGCAATCAAGCAATGGAAGATATGTTGGCAGAGTACCAAGACAAATTTATTCCAATCGCAGTTCATAATGGCGATGCAATGGCTACTGGCGATGCAGCAACTTTCGAGTCAGAAACAGGAGGATACTTTGAACTACAAGGTTATCCATCTGGATTCCAAAATAGAACAGCATATACTGTTGATGGAGAAACAGCTGTACCAATTCATCCAGGTTATTGGCCTCAAACCGTAGCAGCTCATATAAACGATGAATCAATCGTTAATGTAATAATTAAAGACTGGAAGTTAGATAAAGATGCTAAAACATTGACAATTACAGTAGAAGCTGAATTATCTAAAGATTATAATGATCAACTTGCATTTAATGTGTTCATACTTGAAGATAGCGTTTCTGGTACAGGAACAGGATGGAATCAAGCGAACTACTTGAGTGGTGACGCAAGATATATAACTCATCCTTATTATTTATTACCAAGTTCTATTCAAAAATATAAACATATGAATGTATTGATTGATGCTTTAGGTGGTTCATGGGGTGCAAATGGTAATTTCCCATCAACTGCAAAAGCAGGCCAAAAATATTCAATTACTTTCACAAAAGATTTGAGCACATTATCCAAGATTCAAAATTATGATAATCTTTGGTTTGCAGCAATGGTTCAAGAAGTAAATGGTAAAAGAACTATTATGAATTCAGTTGCAGCAAATAAAAAGTTACCTCCACCTTTAGCAAAGATTTCAACAGTTTCAACAACAACCTACGAATCTGCACTAAGATCAAAATCATTTTCAAGAGAAGTTTCCTTTAAAAATGAATCAATTTACGATGTAGATGTTGAATTTTCTATTGATAATCTTGTATCTTCATTCCCAAGTGGATGGGTTTGCGATATTACTCCAAAAATTGCTAATGTTAAAAAAGGCGAAACAATTAAGGTAAATATAAGTTCAGAATTAAACGATCAAGTAACATTTG
>JAUQWR010000256.1 GCA_030835065.1 Candidatus Kapaibacterium sp. | reverse complement strand
GCATAATAGGCAATCTGATCAAAAAGAATGCTTCTATCTCCGGCTCTAAAGTGGGCTGCCAAGGTGAAATCGGCTCTGCTTGCTCTATGACTGCCGCTGCTGCTGCACAGATTTTCGGGGCTACTCCTTCTCAAATCGAATATGCGGCTGAAATGGGACTCGAACACCACCTCGGGCTTACCTGCGATCCTATCATGGGTTTAGTTCAGATTCCCTGTATCGAACGCAATGCATTTGCTGCTGCAAGAGCTTTAGACTCATGCACTTATGCCATACTTTCTGATGGCAGACATATTGTGACTTTCGATAGAGTTGTCGAAACTATGAACCGTACCGGGCATGATATTCCAAGTATATACAAAGAAACCTCCGAAGGAGGTTTAGCTTTGGAATTATAAATTCAATTGGGGGCAGAAATTACCTGCCTCCTGCTATATTTATCTTCAGATCTACACCTACTTGCGTAGTATGATATCCTGGCTGGGCAGCACCTTCGTTGAAAGTACCTTCATACCTGAAAAATGCTGAAGCTGTAAGCCTATTGCTTATTGAATACCTTGCTCTTGGCTCAATTATAATTTGAGTATTGCCTGTGAGTGTTCGTCCGTCTTTATTTTGACCTTGATAGCTCGACTTATCGAGTACATCATATGTACCTGTCTTATTTGCTTTATAAGTGAATAAGAAACTATATTCCAAGTCGTTCTTAAGTTTAATTCCAAATAACGGGAATTCAAATCCACGCATTAAATAACTTGCCTGAGCTGTAATTTCGTTTGTATTTTGATTTGAAATAACAGACCGTGCAGCAGTATTTAACTGATATGAAGTGGTAGTGGACCATCTCAGTGTGGCAGTCAGTGTTCCATCCAATTTTTTATCGTCGAATGTTGCATTCACGCCAATCAAAGGCGAAAATCCATATTGGACCACTTGATTCTGAATTGCCCTTCCTCTATCAGTAATATTAACATTTTCTTGATAAGTGGACATATAAGCATGATCGACTGTCATACGTTTAATTAAACTCTTCCACAAAGACCATTTTTCTAAACCTTCCCAGCGAATGCCCCAATTGAAACTTGGCAAGAATTTTCCTGCTCTTCCCGGAGTAATAGAAAATGCTTCTAAACCTTCATAAAACGATTCTGCCAAGGCTCGTTGCAATTGTTTATTCTTTGTGATTGTATCGAGATTTGAGTTTAATATCGCACCTTTTCGTCCATTATATAATTCAACTACATGATCGATCGTATTATTAAATGGATTAAATCCAAATACAGTTGGGAATGTGAAAAATGTTCTGTTGAAAGATTCCATGGCTATAATATTTGTAAATGTCGGATTGCCATTAGCGTCTGTTTCTACAGTTTGATTTCTATTAAAACCAAGTGTAGTCTTCCATGTAAGGTCAAGAACAGCACCTTCCCAAAGTGGGCGCGAAGTCTTAATATCGAATGTTGTATTTTGGTTAAAATTGTCCTGCATTACACCGTTAGGCGGACGCTTTCCTGCATAAGTATCAAAATAGAAAAATGGGAATGAATTTTTTCCTCTGACCTTAAATCCACCATGAGGATGCTCTACCAAACCTAATTGATAAGCAGCACTCGGACCATACTCATTTAAGCTCGAGCCACCGATCAAGTCTCTTGTCCAGAAATTCGATAGTCCGGTAGATCCATACACGCCTGGATTCAATGATGAATTGGTTTGGTTTAGAGTAATATCAATTTTTTCCCAATCTAAAAAGATAGTTTTTAAAGATTTTCCAATACCATCTACTACTGATCCCAAAGTTGTAGAATCTAATTTATTAGTAGTTGGACGCTTTGTGGGCGAAGCAGGCATCACACCAAACCAGCTATCACTCATAGCTCTAAGCCTAATAGCTGTATTAAATCTAATAGTATTATTCCATCCCGCACGCTTAGCCAGGTCTTTAATCGACTTATCTTGCTGCATCGGGTCTTGCCATTGATAAGATGTATTGAAAGTACCAGTTATATCAATATAATTTGTTATTCCTGCAATATCCGGCAATTTAGGTTTCATATTCAATGTTACCGTTTGATTATGAAGATTATCTACACCGAGATCAATCATTTTCTTATTAAA
>JAUQWR010000255.1 GCA_030835065.1 Candidatus Kapaibacterium sp. | reverse complement strand
TATTAAACTCAGGATAAAGAGTTTCTTCATTATCATTATAACATGAAACAATAAAAAGAGAAGATAATGCGATAAAACTTAATAAAATCATTTTAGACATAACAAATCCTATTATTTACAAGAATTATTTTTTGCACCCTGTTCAATCCAAAGAAATATAGCAGTTCTATTTTCTTTGCTTAGCGGTCCATTAGGAGGCATTATTTCACCCCAAGAATCAGTAATTGCCTCATATACAGGACTATCTTTTGCAGAATTGGGTTTTACATGTTTAATTATATTTTGGTATGAATCTAGCACAATTCCTTCTTCGGCAGACGAAGAGGAATGACAACCAGACAAAGCACAGTTTGTTTGGAATATTGGTAAAACGTCTTTTTCGAAACATACTGTCTGAATATTTTCTGGATTATCAACTGAATGAGTACAAGAAGCTAAAAGAAAAACAAAAGCCGATAGTCCAATAATTTTAAAAAATATTTTTGTCATCTAACACCGAAAAATTTTGGGAGTTCATTTTTTAGTTAAAACGAAAAAAATATATTACATATTGTAGAAATACATACTTAAAAAAAATTCTAAGATATAATTCATTTATACTTAGGATAATTAATTAAAAATTCGTAAATTTGTAGCTATTCGATTTTGAAAAGTGTTAAGGGATTCATTTCGAGTTATTCTTGGCTGTTTGCTGTCTAATTTAGTCCTTTCGCACTTTATATATATAATATAATATCCGGGAAAACTAAAATGAGTTTTCGGGACCGGAGTGAATGGACTTTATGAAAACATTTATCGACCTCAGCCTTAGTAAAGAGATACTAAAGGCAATAGGGGAGTTGGGTTTTGTCAGCCCTACCCCAATTCAAGAATTAACTATCCCTGCAATAATTAGCTCTACCAGAGATCTAATTGGATTAGCACAAACTGGAACTGGCAAAACTGCCGGATTTGGACTACCTATACTTCAACAAATCAACTTAAATTCTAAGAATATTCAAGCTATGATACTCTGCCCGACCCGTGAATTATGTCTGCAAATATCAAATGATTTGGTGAGCTACAGCAAATATATCGATGGTTTGAAAGTAGTATCTGTATATGGTGGAGCCAGTATTGATACTCAAATTAGATTATTAAAATCACAGACTCATATTGTTGTTGGTACTCCAGGCAGAACATTAGATTTGATTAAGCGTAAAGCTCTCAACGTAAAGAGTATTCAATGGGTAGTCTTAGACGAAGCTGATGAAATGCTTAATATGGGATTCCGCGAAGATTTGGATGCAATTTTGGAAAATACTCCTGAAGACAAACAGACTTTGCTATTTTCTGCAACAATGCCAGAAGGTGTAAAGCAAATTGCTGAAAATTATATGAGCGATCCTATAGAAATTTCTTCTGGAAAGAAAAATGCAGGTGCTGAAAACGTTCTTCACCATTATTACATGGTGAAAGCTTCTGATAGATATACAGCATTAAAAAGATTAGCTGATATTAATCCTGATATATATGGAATAGTATTTTGCCGTACTCGCGAAGAAACAAAAGATGTTGCAGCTAAATTGATCGAAGATGGATATAATGCTGATGCTTTGCATGGCGATTTGTCGCAAGCTCAAAGAGATACAGTAATGTCGAGATTCAGAAATCAACAATTACAATTACTTGTTGCTACAGACGTAGCTGCTCGTGGCATCGACGTTAGTGATTTGACTCACGTATTGAATTATAATCTTCCGGATGATCCTGAATTATATATTCATCGCTCCGGCCGTACTGGTCGTGCCGGCAAAGAAGGTGTTTCTATTATCATTACTCACAGCCGCGATGGCAGACGTATCAAAGAACTTGAAAAACTAATTGGTAAGAAGTTTGTAAAGAAATTAGTTCCTTCTGGCAAAGATATTTGCGAAAAAAGATTGTTCAATATGATCGATAAAGTAGAAAATATTGACATTGATGACACACAAATCGAACCATATATGCCATTTATTAGCCAGAAATTGGCTCATCTAGATAAGATGGAAATATTAAAGAGATTTGTTTCTGTAGAATTTAATACTTATTTGGAATACTACCGCAATGCTGCAGATATAAATGTAGCTTCGCATGATTTGCCTGAAATCAAATCCAAAAAAGGTGCAGGTCGCCGTTATGTTAGATTCCATATTAATATCGGTACCAAATTAAATATTAAAACTGCCGATTTGATTAGATTTATAAATGAAGTAACAGAAACAAGAAATGTGGAATTAGGTAAAATCGAAATTTTGAATAACTTTTCGTTTTTCGAAGTTGAAGAAAAATGGGAACAACTGATAGTTCAATCATTTGATGAAGTTTATCTTGGAAAAACTCGTATAACAGTGCAACATGCAAAGCCTGCACCAAGATCAGAAAGATTTTCCAGATCAAATGATAAATTTGCGTCTTCCGACAAATTTGCTCCCAAGAAAGGTAGATATCAGGAAGATAGTTTTACTGAAAAATCCAGACGCAGCTCCGATAAGCCTCAATCAAGAGATAAGAAGAAACGTAGTAAATACTAAGAATAATTGAAAATTAAAACAGCTCAATCTCAAAATGATTGGGCTGTTTTTTTATATTTATTGTAATATCTTTTAAAATTCTTATTTTAGGAGAAAGTATAGGAGATAAGTATGAAAAAGTCTATTGATGCATATTTAAAAACAAAGAAAATTGCACTATTAGGAGCTTCAGATAAGAAAGAGAGATGGGGCAATACTTTGTTGAACGAATTTGAAAAAATTGGGTATAAGGTATATCCTATCAATCCAAGAATTAAGAAAATTGGTGATAGAGATGTATATGCAAATATTGATGATTTGCCCGAAGATGTAGAGCTAATTATCTCAGCAACAAATAATTCAAATACGATTAATGCCTTGAGCAATGTTAGCTCAAATAAAATCAAAAGTGTATGGCTTAGTAAAAAACTCAAAACAAACGAAGAAATTGAAGAATTCAACAAGTTGAAATCAGAAAAAAAAATCGAGTTGATCGCTGGTCCATGTCCGTTAATGTATATAAATGGTAAAGGAATACATAAACTTCATCAAACAATACATAATATTTTTAGTAAAGAAAAATATTAATTAAATGTAATTGTTCAGGTTTAATTTTTTATAAATTGTATTACGCGATATTTGTCTTATTTCACCAGAACTAAGCCCATCGATACTAATATCTTCAATCGAATATCTAACTAGACGCAAGGTCGGGAATCCGACTTTTGCAGTCATTTTTCTGACTTGCCTGTTTTTTCCTTCGCAAAGCTCGAGTTCGATCCATTTCGTAGGAATATTTTGTCTGAATCTAATTGGAGGAATTCTCTTAGGGATAGAAGGTTCGTCAATCAATCGGGCTTTAGCTGGTAGTGTATGATAGATTTGACCTGAAAGATTGATATCTAATCCGGCTTCAAATTTTTGTAAATCAGAAAATTGAATATCACCTTCAATTTGTACCAGATATTTACGTTTATGTCTATTGATAGGATTAAGTAGTAAGTGATTGATATTTTTATCATTGGTTAAAATTAGCAAGCCTTCGGAATCAAAATCAAGTCTTCCGACTGGATATATATCTTTCGGAAGAGAAAATAAATCGGATAAATTTTTCTTGTCATCTGGAGAGCTGAATGAAGACATTACGCTAAATGGTTTATAAATAATAAAATAGAGCGATTTCATAAAAGATAAAAATTTTTTTAACAAAATTGAAACTTAATTTAAAAAATTGTGTTATTATTTCTAAATTTATGGCATAGAAATTATTGAGAATATAGTGGATAAATTAATTTAGTTTATTTTGTTATATTTTAGTAAATTATGGTGCTAATTTCGTACAAAATTTGATTGAAAAAAAAATTGTTTTTTGTAATAAACAAAAGGGTCTATTTATGTACAACTATTTTAAGAAGTTAAGTTTAATGCTTCTTCTTGTCTTGGGAGTAGCAAGTGCACGGGCAGAGATTTACCAAATTGGTAATGGTACTTCTACAAGCGATTGTCCATTCTCGACATATTATATGGATAATAGGTCGCAATGGATATATACAGCTCAAGAATTTCAAGCATTAGGCGTAAGCGGCGGTGTGATAAAGTCTATTGCACTCAACGTAGCAAGTTTCAATACTTATCCAATGAACAATTTCACAATCAAAATGCAGAACACAGGATTTGATGCTTTTCCTGCTACTGCATTTATTCTTGATGGCTGGACAACAGTCTATCAAAGTGCATTATCGATTAATCAAACTGGTTGGATAACTTTTACACTTCAGACTCCATTCGAATGGACTGGCTCAAACTTATTAGTTCAATTCTGCTTTGATAATAATGCTTATACATATCCTGATTGCTTTGTGTATGGAACAACAGATAATGCTAAAGTAAGACAGTATAAAACTGACTTATCAACATCATCAGGTTGCGATTATACCGGTACATATTTTTACAATTATGTAAGACCAAATATGCAATTTGATATTGAATCAGGTCCAAACATTGTATCAATGACTCCATCAGAAGGACGTATTCTTCAAACAGATGCAATATATACAGGTATCGATCATCCATCAATTACTTTCAAAAGAAAAGCAAATCATAACCCAATTCAATTGAGCTATGAAATTCGCGGTCCACTTCCTTCTTCAAATGTAATTTATACAGCAACTGAAGAAGGCATTTTGAGCGATGAAAGAATTGATATTCCATTAAATCAAGTTGGTGACGCTGTTAGATATAACTTTACTCATGCAAAATATGCTGCAGCTAATCAAACTCCTGATAATGATGGTCAGCTTGATTTATTAACAAACAATATTCTCGGTGGCGAATACGAAATCGTTGCTACTTTGAGAACTCCTGCAGATCCAAACTATGTAAAGACAAAATCACAAAAGTTTATTATTGCTTTATTGAATGATATGGCTGTTACAAAGATTTGGTCTCCAAAAGCTAATACTGAAAAGAAATATGCTACAGGTCAAATTCCAATTAAATGCGATGTGAAAAACGTTGGTCTTAATCCTGTAACAAAATTCAATGTTACTGCTGTTGTTAAGAAAAATGGTTCAGTTGTATGGACAAGAACATATAACTGGAACAATACATTGACACCATTGACAACAGGCCAAGGTATTGAAGTTGAATTTCCAAATTATGTAACAAATATTATTGGCGATTACGACGTTCAGTTCTGTGTAAACTTAGAAAGTGCAACTGATGAATCACCAGAAAACAACTGTTCACCATCAGATTATAAATTCCGTGTAGCATACGATCAAGAACCACAGGTTGATGAAATTTATGCTCCATTAGGTAACTTATATGTTGGTAGACCGGTAAGACCTTTTGCAAAATTCTCAAATAATGGTATTACTGATATGTCTAACGTTTCAGTAAGAATGATTATCAAAGATGCAACTGGAAGCCCTGTTTATGATTATGTTGAAATAGCTCAAGATATTCCAGCAGGTATTACTTATAATTCAACAAAGATTTTGTGGATGAATGCATTTATTCCACCAGGACCAGGCAGATATCAAGCTTGTGCAATTGTTGAATATCCAAACGATCCAAATACAGCAAACAATGAAGTTTGTGTTTATTTCGACGTAACTGAAGCTTTGAAAGGTACATATACAATCGGTACTTTAAATTCTGGCAAACCACGTAACTTTAATACATTTGATGAAGCATTGGATGTATTATATCTTCGTGGTATTTCCGGACCAGTAACATTTGAATTGACTGACGCAGAATATAATGTAGGTGATATTAATAATACATTAAAACCTTCATTAGATTTCCGTTCAAAAATCGTTGGTGTTGACAAAGACAACCAAATCGTATTCAAACCTACTAACGCTCGTTCAATTATTCGTGGTGGAGTTAGAATTAACTTAGCTACAGGAACTGGTATTGGTATGTTGTTTGGTCAAGCTGTTGAGCCAATGAATGCAAATGCAACTGTAAATAACGTACAGCCATCATTGAAGAAAAAATATGCTAACTCAGAAGGTTATATTACTTTTGATGGTGGTGCTCAAAAAGCAATTATGTTGACAATCAAAACAAACAAAGCTGGTAGAGCTATTGTTTATATGTCATCAGCTAAAAACATTACAATTAAGAATTGCTTGATTCAAGATGGTTTGAATCAAAATTCGTCATGGACATGTACATTACCAAACAATACATTCAATCCTTCATTATACCAATTCTTGTATGATGCAGATTTTGATGATGCAGTAGGCCGTTCGTTTACAGCAGGTGTTGTAATGCGTACAATTCCTCCATACGAAGCAAAATCACAAAACAACCTAAATAGAATTGATACAATCAATACTAATAATATCTTAATTCAAAACAACGAAATTTCCGGAACAGCTTATGGTGTTGTATCTTTGGGTGCAGGCGTATTGATTTATCAAAGCCAGGCATTCTCAGGTTTCAAACAATATTATAACTATGAAAACCAAATCGTTGGCAATAAGATTTACAACGTTGGTAGAGCTGGTATCTTCTTAGGTTTCGAAGAAAACACAAGTGTAAGAAACAACCGTATTTATAATGTAGCTGGCAATTGCGGTGCAGATGCTGCTGGTATTATCGTTGGTGGTGACGAACGCAATCAAATGTGGGGTTATGCTTCAGATAATATTAAACTTGACGGTAACGAAATTAGCAATATCAATGGTGCTAACGACGTATATGGTATCAAAGTTGAAGTTGATAGATTAGCATTAAACGATCCTACAAGAGGCATTGTATTCTTCCCTGATAAAGACGAAGCAAATGTAATCGTTAATAATAATATATGGGCAATCAACCCAGCAAACGCAAATAC
>JAUQWR010000254.1 GCA_030835065.1 Candidatus Kapaibacterium sp. | reverse complement strand
ATAGTTAAAATTTTATATTCTGATGGGTATAAATTTCTTGAGTTTGTTGGTGAATTATTCATTCGATTATTCAAACTTCCATTTATTTTAAAAGAAATCAGATGGAAAGATTTTCCATTACATATAACTAATACAGGCGTCAATGCTGTTCCAATTTCAATGTTGATAGTGTTTTTAATTGGTATAATAACCGGCTATCAGGGAGCAATTCAATTGAAGCAGTTTGGAGCAGATATTTTTATAGCCACTCTGGTCGGTATATCAATTACTAGAGAACTCTCACCACTGATGGCTGCAATTATAGTTGCAGGCAGATCCGGATCGGCTTTTGCAGCCGAAATCGGCACAATGAAAGTATCAGAAGAAATTGATGCTTTGACTACTATGGGATTTGATAGGCATTATTTCTTAGTTCTGCCCAGGGTATTGGCTGTATCACTATCGATGCCACTCCTTGTTATGCTTTCTAATGTTGCTGGTATAGCTGGCGGTTTGATTACAGGGCTTTCAATCCTTGACATTACTTTATCAGGATTTATGAATCAATTGCAAGCCACTCTAAGCTTTTGGGACGTCTTTAGCGGAATTTTTAAGAGTGTAATTTTTGGATTTTTGATTGCTACTGTCGGTTGTTTTCGTGGCTTCCAAGTTCAAGGAGGTGCTGAGAGCGTCGGTAGATATACAACTGCAAGCGTAGTTACCGGCATTCTTCTAATCATTCTTGTTGATGCAGTGTTCGTTTTTATTTTTCAATCTTTAGGAGTTTAGTTTGATGAATACTCCTGCAATAAAAGTTGAAAATCTTAGCGTTAGATACGGCAATCGTACTATTCTCGAAAATGTCAATTTCGAAATTAAGCGTGGCGAAATTTTTGTTATTGTCGGTGGTTCTGGATGTGGCAAAAGTACACTTCTAAGGCAAATGATTGGATTAGAAACACCAAGCGAGGGGAATGTATTAATTGATGGAATGTCTTTGACAAATTCTAATAATGATGAAAAAAAACAAATCCTAAATAAATTTGGAGTTTTATTTCAGTCGAGTGGATTATTTGCTTCAATGACTTTAGCAGAAAACATACAACTTCTCTTAGAAAAATATACAGACTTGCCCCAATATAGAATTGATAAAGCAATAGACATGAAACTGGCAAGTGTAGGACTTGCCGGTTTTAGAGATTTTTATCCATCTGAAATTAGCGGCGGTATGAAAAAACGTGCTGCTCTTGCCAGAGCTATGGCTCTCGATCCAGACATACTTTTTTTTGATGAGCCTTCTTCTGGATTAGATCCTTTGACTTCTGCTTCTCTGGATAAATTAATAATCGAACTTAATG
>JAUQWR010000253.1 GCA_030835065.1 Candidatus Kapaibacterium sp. | reverse complement strand
TAATTTGCCAAATCATATATTTATAAAGCTTTTTAAAAATTATCTAGATAATTTTTGAATTTTAGTATATTTTTTTGAAATTAAATGATTAAAACCATTTTTTAATAATAAAAAAGAAGCAGTCCTTTTGGGACTGCCTCTACTCATTAGTTATTTCTTTTTTGTTTTTTTGTCTTCTAATGGCGCTGAGCCGATCGGCTTGTTTGTAAAAGCAATCTTTTCAGTGTCAGATTTCAACACTTTATTTATCAAATTTTTGAATTCAAGATATTCTTCAGGACTTACTGCGTCTTGATTTACTTCAAAAAATCTTTTAACTTTAAGATTATTTCCTTCTATTGCATATACAAGAGAATAATTAAAATATTTGTTATTAATCTCTACATTTTCCGGTTTTGAAGACAATTGCATATCTTGTGGGATCTGAACATTCAATTCATTAATAAATTCAGAATCATAATACCATCGATTCAAATCAATTGGATAATTTCTTGTATCTAATGATACAAAGTCTATATTTTCAATTTTATCTGTAATTGGTAATGTCAATACATTCAAATTAGAAATGCTGCTAAAAGGATTTTGAACTCTATAAGAATACTTATATTGAATAGTATCAGATAATTGATTTAATCCACTTATAAAATTAAAATCGATAAGTTTCAAGTTAGGATATTCGCTATTGACAGAAGTTTGCATCTCTTTTCTTTTGTCGTCTTCAGATAAATCCTTATAAGAAGATCTCATAGTAACAGCTTTATTTCCATATTTTGATGTATTAATAACTACATCCATTGAATTATCTTTAAATGAGACATCAATTTTGCGTTTCACAGCCGATTTTGTAGGAGAAAGACTTTCTTTCAATTCAATCAGGCTAGCTCCTTCTGGCAATATTTCGAGAGCCATTGCTTTGTCTAAACTATAAGTAATTTGTCCAAATGGAACATTATCAGAAGTCAATTCAACATAATATTTCTTACCATCAATTTTAGCTACTGCAATACAATGATTAAAACTAATTGAAGGAAGAAGCAAATTATTACGTCCGTCATCATTAGTTGCAACCAAAGCCCAATTTGCTTCAATGCCTGCTTCTCTGCATAATGCTACAAACAATGTACTTACATCCTTACAATCGCCTATTCTTGTAGTTATCACATCAGAAGCTCTTTGTGGAATAATTCCTGACTGGCGGAATGGCACATAGCTATATCTGATATTTTTTACTATATATTCATGTATCGCCTTGGCAGCATCCAATTTGCTTTGTGGCAATCCTTTTGGGAAAATCTCTTTATAAGCTTCTATTACTTCGTTTTTAATCTTTGCCTTTGAATTAGCTATATCGTAATACCATTTGGAAACAACATTCCAGTCTGGTATTGAAGAAATATTCATTACATCAAACAAATCGAAATAATTTGGCATCAACGATTCGCCTTTCATCTTTTTTCTTTCAGGAAATTCCCAAGAATATAGTTTCATATTGTCTATTTGTTTAATATTTGGAGTATAATCTTTATTAGACCATTTAAATTCTAATTTGTCTGTCGGATCCATCAACAACAATGAATATTTTTGAGACAACATATCAAATCCACCATTAAAAGCTTCGACTGTAGAAAAATAATTGGACAGATTACCAAATTTAAAACTACGAGTTTTGTAAACCAACAAAATAGCATCGCCAACTTCAAGCTTAGGAAAAACAACAGATTCGTCGTCGATTTCACCTTTTATTCTATTATCGTTTTTCTTTAATACTTCAGCTTTTTCAATTTCAACACTTTGGTATGCTGCTGAACCAACATTGTATTCTTTAAACATATCAATTCCGTTATTTGAAAGAATTTTAATCAGCAAATAAGTTTTTTCGACATAAGCTCCACCCTTATATACAACTACTTGCTTATCTTCAGTCAAAACAACAGCCTCGTCGGTCTTTTCAAAAGATTTTGATTTATTATCTTCGTAAATCTTGTATAAATCAGGTTCTGTAAAATTCTTGAAAGCATCTTCTTTGTTTTCCAACTTTCTTAATTTTTCTCTTACAACATAATGGAATGGATTATATTTCAGGCAAAGTAAATATTGCTCTTTAGCTTTGCTAATTTGATTTAGTTCTTTATAACAATTTCCTAATTCGTGATAGTAACCTGCATAATCAGGCACATATTCCACACATTTTTCGAAAAATGGTATAGCTTCTTCATAATTCTTAAAATCGAACAAATACGAACCATTATTAAAGTGTGAATAAATACTTTCTGGGTATGCAGATTCAATATTTTCCAATACAGACACACTTGCACTATTTTTTCCAATTTTTTTCAAATGCGAAGCTAAATCAATTAGATTACTTAATGAATAGTCGTCATCCAACCTACGCTCTAATATAGCTGTAGCTTTTTCATAAAAATTTTGATTCATGAAATACTGATAGAAAATGGTTCCTACAAATAAATTGTTAGGATATTTCGTATAAGCTACGTTGATCAAATTACTGAACTTTTCTCTTTGATCTTGCAATCCTGCGAGTTGAATTTGCATCATAATGATAGCCTCAAGATCAAAATAAGAATCTTTGAGCTTATTCATCAATTCTTCTGCATTGTCATATTGCTTGTTTTTCACAGCTTCATTATATTTATCGATGATAGCAAAAGAGCAATGCGGATCGTCCTTCATCATTTTCTGAATCGTTTCGCTCGCCATTGTTCTATTTTTATCTCTGCCGTACAATTCAATAAGCAATTTGCTTACTAAAATACTTTTAGGATAACTTTTTTGCAATTCAATAATAATTTTTCTACTCTCAGATTTCATATCTAAGAAATTGAGAATATTTGCTGCTATAACTTTATCAATAAAGGAAGCATTCATTGCTTCTGCTTTCTGAATTAAACCTGCAAAAAACTCGTTTGTCACTGTTTCAAACTTATATGATACTTCTTTGTTGTATGG
>JAUQWR010000252.1 GCA_030835065.1 Candidatus Kapaibacterium sp. | reverse complement strand
CAAAAGGCAGTGCATTGTGCACTGACCTCACAGGGATGCTTTATACTTTTTTTGAAACCAACACAAATTTCCCGTATAATATACATAAATAACTAAGCACTGAAGAAAATTTTTCCGTAGTCGAATATATTTCGAACTAATGAACGAGGAGACTAAATATGTTAAAACTTATTCGATATGTTCTTGCCTTTATGCTGGCACTGACTCTTGCCGGAGGGATTGCCCGAGCTGCGGACAGAACAATTTACGTCGGAGCACCGCCACAAGATATACAAGCACTGATTACGACTGCGCTTACCGACACGTATGACTGGAATACTTCTTCATCTGCTCCCGGTATTACACCTTTTAATCCGGCAGTTGACAGACTTATAGTTAGAATAGATGCTCCAACATCTGTAACTTGGACTTTTGCTAATCAAAAAATTACTTTAGATAAATGTATTTATCTTGATGGTAACAGCAATACAAGAGTAATTTTGGAAGGTAATGGTACTGATCCAGTGATTACTATTGCTGGTAATGGGCTTAATGCTAGTAGACCTATACAAATAGCTGATTTGCAGATTCAGCCTAAAGGCAAATATGCAATCAATGTTACTGCAAATTCTCAATATTTTAGCATGTCTGGTGTTAAAGTTATTGGCAATATACCATTTAATAATATTGAGAACGAAGTTGGTATCAAAGTAGCTACTGGTGTTACTTTTACTGATGTTGCACTTTCGAATTGTTATTTTGAAAACTTGGATTATGGTTTCTATTTTGCAAAAGCAATGACTCCTATTCCAAGCACTGATGTAGTTTCTAATATGACCGTAACTAGCTGTTTTTTCAAAAACAATGGTTTTAAAGGTATTTATGT
Organism: Candidatus Kapaibacterium sp.; assembly: GCA_030835065.1. Classification (GTDB taxonomy): domain Bacteria; phylum Bacteroidota; class Ignavibacteria; order Kapaibacteriales; family UBA2268; genus JAUQWR01. The sequence continues at coordinate 2,681 of JAUQWR010000252.1, read as the reverse complement.
AGAAAAATTATCAAATACTATATTCAATTCATGTACAGTTGAATCTAATGGTTCTGGCTCTTTCTGGAACCAAGTATGGAATGCAGGATTTGATATAAACCTTAAAAATGGCGATTATTCTGATATTACAATCAAAAATACAACATTCAAAAATAATGGAAATGGATTTAAAGAAGCTGCTGCTTTAATGATTAAAGCTCGCGACGAAGGTTCTTACATTACTAGTCCTGCCCATTTGAACACAGTATTAGTAGATAATTGTACTTTTGAAGGCAACGAACGTGGTATTCGTTTTGGTGAACCAAGAAGTGATTCTTATGTTCCAAATAGTGCTTCATTGACTGGTGTTACTGTTCGTGCATGCGACTTTAAGACTTTAAACAAAGCATATACAGGTACAGATGCAGTTTCTGCTTATGGATTTATAATTAATTATACTCCAAATGATATTATGGCTAATGGTAATTACTGGTTTGCTAATAATATAGAAGATAATGTATTTGACATTGCTGATAATTCTATATATGGTGATGTAATTACAAACTTAGCTTTAGGAAGTTCAATAAATAAGCTATATGTTTGGGGTGATTATACAGGTTCAATAGAATCCGGTACTCAAACAGAACCATTTAAATCAATAGCTAATGCATTTGCAGCAATTCGTGCAATCAGCTCTTCTGCTCCAGTTGAATTATACGTTAGAGCATGCACTACAGCTGTATATAATGAAGCAGTTGAATTAAATGCAAATGTTGATATAATTGGTGGATGGCCGGAAGTTGATGAAACTATGCCAATTATTTGGGCTAATACTGCTTATGATTGGTCAAATAGTTCGACTGGATCTGGCAAACCTTTCATATTCAAAGCTTTAGCTAATGATTTTACTATTAAAAATTTGAAACTTATGGTTCCTGGTGGATACGATGGTTTCCAAGTTTTTGAAGATTCAAAATCAGGCTCAGTTTGGAATGAAGCAAATAATTCACGCTCTAATATTAAATTATTTAATGTTGTTTTCGAAGCTTGTACTAGTGGTGTTTCCAATGGTATATATATTGGAAAGAAAGGTACAATGATTAATTTAGACCTGATAAGTTGCGAATTTGTCAATCTTGAAAATGGTCTAAAAGCAGAACAACATAATAATACTTATTATTTCGACGATGTTGAAGTTAATGGTTCAGAATTTATTGGATGTAACAAAGCTTTCAATGTTGAAAAACTTAGCGATGCTACATTTGTAAATGCTCATTTCGAAAATAATACTTATGGTATCTATACAGATTTGAAATTTGAACCAACAAGTACAAATTATGATTACGAAAATTATAAAATTAACAATTGCGTTTTCAATCAAAATGCATTTGCAATTACTTTAGGCAATCAAGAACCAGGTGCTACACTTGACAAAGTTGATATTTATTCATGTAATTTCAACTTAAATGCTCAAGTTCTAAATACAGTTGGAACAAGTGCACCTACAAACGTTGTATTGCATTATTGCACAATCACAACTCCAAGTTCAACTCCGGTTGCAGTAGTTGTATCAACAGAATCATATATAAACAATAGCATAAGCAATCCAAGTCCTGAATTTAGTACAAATTGGATAGATGCACGTTGGAATGATTGGTTCACTGAAGGCAATCCTGCAGAAAGAGATGCTAATTCAGGTACTGATTATTCACAATATGTGATGGTATATAGTACTGGCGATGTAACACCTCGTGATGAAGTATGGGTTGCAACAAATGGCAACGATACTTGGCCAGGAACATATTCTCAACCAGTAAAAACTATTCTTCGTGGTGTCGATATTGCTCGTCCAGGTGGAGTTGTAAAAGTAAAATCAGGCGAATACTATGATTATGGTGTAGTACTCTATAAACCTGTAACTTTGAAAGCTGCTCCAGCATCAAAACCAATAATGAATGGTATGGGCTATCCTGAACAAACAAAGGATGAAGAACCTTTAGCTGCATATCGTAATGCTGGTATCAAGATTGCTGCAAATAATGTTACTGTAGAAGGTCTTGAAATTACTCGCTATCGTAAAGGTATTATATCTACAAACGAATATGCTTATACAAATGTAAAAATTAAAAACAACTATATCCATACAACTACTGGTCACGAATTGAAAGCTACATCAATTTCTAAAGAAGGTTATCCTGCTGATGGTATTCATATCGGTTGGTTGTCTGAAGAAATGTTCGGTTTGAGCGAAACTGAAAACGTAGCTTGGTTGGATTGGAAAGGTTTGATAATTGAAAACAATAAGATTACTGATGTATGGCGCGGTATTGGTCTTCATTCAGTAAAACCAAGTTCTGGCAATATTATTGTCAAAGGTAACGAAATTTATGATGCTTTGTCTTATGGTATTATGATTGCATCAAGCCAAAACATAGAAATTGCAAACAACAATATCTATGAAAACTTGATGGCTGGCATTAACATGTGCTCACCAATGGACAACAAGACATTATCTGCACCTTTGAAATATACTCAAATTACTACAGACGGTGAATATTCACCTAAAAACATCAATATTCATAACAATACTTTGCGTCAAAATGGCTCATATACATTAAGAGTTAATAATGCAAATATAGTAATTAATGCTGCTTGGCCCTCGACACTAACAATTATCAACAATCATATTATTATTGATGATC
>JAUQWR010000251.1 GCA_030835065.1 Candidatus Kapaibacterium sp. | reverse complement strand
GATAAGTTTCTAAATCTAGTTGCAGATGATGATAATTTATATATAAGATCAAGATACTCAATTTATAAGTATTCAAAAAAATATGAATTTGTTAATAAATTCACAGATAGCTTAATAATTTGTAATAAATTCAAACTAGATGAAAGAGATGGAACATTCGATATTTATGGATTTGATGATATATTTTTATACGATGATCAACTATTAGTAAATTTAGAACCTAATAAAAAGGGATTATGTTTTATTGATAAAGAATTAAAATCACTGAAATATTTGTGTCTAGATACTATCGTACACGATAAAAAAGTGAATGTTGCATATTTCCAAAATCTATTCAAATATGGTTTAGATTATCTTTTTTCAATATATTTTAATTTATATAGATTCAATAAAGTAACAAATAGATTTGATTATTTATTTAGTAATAAAAAGTTTTTTAATCATTATATGATAAATGATACAACTGGTTTACAGGGCGTAAGAGGCACATATTTTTCAAACAAATATGGTTTGTTCAGAGCTTTTGAAGGTGTTAATAATGATTCTATAGGCAAAATTCATAATAAAATCTCACAAAATAATCTTTTAACTTTTTCATTACTAAAAATTGATGTAGAAAATTGTAAAAAAGAAAAAGTAAATAATGCTTTTAAAGAAAAATGGTATATTAGTTCTCCTTTATATATTAATATTAATTCAGCATTAATGCAAGAATTAGAAAATAAGCCAACAGTCTTTGAAGACTCAATAATAGTGTATGCAGGAAACTTTAATATAATATTTCAAACAACAAATTTAGGTAAAACATGGGACTTTTTATCATATAACCGAGGAAGCCCCAAGGCAATATTAAATGATTCAACATATATATTCTATAACGAGCTAAGCAACCACAATGATGTTTGTAGATCAGAAAACTGGGGAAAGACATTTTATCCAAGCCTAATATCAGATTCAGGCTCATATCTATCATATTATTCATCCAATAAATTTTTCTATGTAGATGATAAGGGAAAAGGATTCTTCTCCGGAACAAATGAAGAATTTGATTGGAATAGTCGAACATTAAAAAATGTATCATTTACCTATGATGGATTTAAAACAATAGAAGAAGTAACATGCAAAATATTTGATCC
>JAUQWR010000250.1 GCA_030835065.1 Candidatus Kapaibacterium sp. | reverse complement strand
TCGATATTTCAGGTATTGAAATTCAGAATCCTTTAGATTCGCCATTCAAACCAAAATTTGATGAGATGCTTTTTGAAAAAAGAAAATCTAAAGGCATGACTCCCGAACAAGCTTCTGCTGCAATGTGCGATCCACTCTATTTCGCAGGTATGCTTCTAGAAACTAATGAAGTGAAAGTTGTTGTAGCTGGCAATGTTTCGTCTACAGGTAATGTGCTTAGAGCTTCGATTCATACTGTTGGTGTTGCACCTGGCATCTCGATTGTAAGCTCGTATTTTATTATGGCTTTGCAAGACGGAAGGCTATTATGTTTTGCAGATTGTGCAGTCAATCCGGATCCAACTCCAGAACAATTAGCGGACATTGCTATTAGTTCAGCTCGCAATTTTGGAGCTGTAGCAGGTGTTACTCCCAAAGTTGCTATGTTATCTTTCTCGACTAAAGGCTCAGCAGAGCATCCATTAGTCGAAAAAGTACAAGCTGCTGCTAAAATTGTTGCTGAAAAAGCTCCAGATATCGAATCAGATGGTGAATTGCAACTTGATGCTGCAATTATACCTTCAATCGGCGAAAGAAAGAGCCCAGGATCGAAAGTCGCCGGACATGCTAATGTTTTGGTATTCCCTGATTTAAATGCAGGAAATATCGGCTATAAATTAGTTCAAAGATTAGCTGGTGCTGAAGCTGTAGGTCCAATTGTTCAAGGTTTAGCTAAACCATATTGCGACCTTTCCAGAGGTTGTAGTACTGACGATATGGTTAATGTAGCTGTTATTTGCAGCTTGATGGCATAGTATTAATTTTATATTTTAATGGGCTGAATCAAATTTTGTTCAGCCCATTTTTTTTATACTCTTAATGCAGCCTTTATACCATCGGCAGCACTCGAAATAATTCCTCCAGACCAACCGCTGCCCTCTCCACAAATATATAAATTGTCAAATCCAATGGCTCTGCAATTTTCATCTCTTATTGCCTGAATTGTGGAAGAAGTTTTGCTTTCCAATCCTATCATTACACCTTCGGAGAAACCTTTAATCTTTTTTTCAAAATCATTGAATGATTTGCGTAATGAACTCAATACCTGAGGATATAGTAAATCATTAAAATCAGCCGCTTTAATTCCTAATGGATACGAAGTTTGTGGCAGTTTTCCGGTGTCCCTTCCCAATCCAAAGTCCCTAATCAAACTTGCAGGCGCTACAAAAGATGAATTGAAATTATAAAATTTTCTTTCTAATTCTTCTAAAAGATCTAAAGCTTCTAAAGCTGATACTTCTCTATTCATATATTCATTATAATCAAATCCGGCAACGATTGCAGAATTCGCATTCGGAAGATTGCGATTATAATAACTCATACCATTTACAATACTTAATCCTTCCTGCGGGCTTGCGGGTACGACTTTCCCACCAGGACACATGCAAAATGAATATACCGGCAGACTATAGTCTGATTTATAAGTAAGCTTATATTCAGCTGCCTTAACTCCTTTAAGCTCCTTAATTCCCCATTGCGAGTAATTAATCATTTCTTGTGGATGCTCGGCTCGACAGCCGAGTGCAAATGGTTTAG
>JAUQWR010000249.1 GCA_030835065.1 Candidatus Kapaibacterium sp. | reverse complement strand
TGCAGTAGATTACTTTTAATTTCACAAACATCTATTCACATTGAAAATGAAATAAGTAAGAATTATTTAAAAAAATTGAAACTTAATATTTTTCTTTGCGTAGACTTTCATAGGAAGAGAATTTTCCGGAAGTTCCTCTCCTAAAAGGTTTCTCAGAATATTCACTTAATGTGTATTCATCTTTAATGCAATTATTTTATCCAAAAAAAAATTTGAGATTAACATGAAAAATTCTTTTTACTTCATTTGCTTCTTGTTCGGTATCACACTTATCGGATGCTCAGACGACAACAGCGTATCACCTCAACCAAATCCAACAAACGAAATCATTAAAGCAGAAATTGTAGTCAAACAAGCTTTTTTATATATGGACAACGATTCTTTTACCTGGCTTCCTAACGACACCATTCTATTTGAACATAATGTATTTCTAACAGCTACTGGTAGTCCTACAAACAGATATGAATGGCTAATCATGAACAATAATCAAACATTATATGGCAAAGAAAGAAATTTTCATCATGATTCGATGGGCGAGCTAAAAATTAGATTAATTGTGAGAGGCGATTCTACAAAACAAAATTATCCTGGTGATGACGGTATCGACACAGCCTATAAAACAATTTATTACTGTGATGCAAGCAAAATGGCTGTAATGGGCGAATATTTTGGCTCTGATTCTACAAATCCTTCAGAAAAATATAATGTAAAATTATATTATGATTATTCAAAAGATTGTCTGGTTTTAGAAAATATTGACAAAGGTTTGACTTTTCCTGAGCCAAATGCATCAACACCAAACTTATATGATATTTCATATAAAGTTATTTCTTTCAATGCACATAAATTTGCTACAAGTGGCAACAACAATCCTAAAGGCAGAGCTGAGCTCCAACCAGATGGAAAAACAATAATAATCAATTATGAATCCGGTAGCGCAAATAACAGAACAAAACATAAGTTCGTAGGAACAAAAATTTAAATTATTACTCTTTCTAATAAATGACTTCTCTAAATCTTTTTTTCCTTGTAGAGACAGATCTCAGACCTGTCTCTACATTACATTTGGGCAGTTTGTTACTTTCGGGACAGAATCTTTTTAGTTTTATATTCACCAGAAAATTAATTCCTTAAATTTATATATAAAATAAAAGTTTTATTATTACTTTTGTAATTCAATATATATACGGAGATGAAAATGGATTTTAAATCTATACTAGATGATAAAAGCCTTTCATCAAAAGAAAAAACTGAAGCTATATCATTAATCATTATGTCCGATAAAGAAGCCTTTAGCGGACTTGTTGTCTTTGCATCAAAGCTAAAAGATCCTGCTAAAGCAACATGCATTGAAGCTATGGAATATGCTACAAAAATATCTCCACAATTAGCAGACAAGGCATGTTTTGATTTTGCAGTCTCATCTTTAACTTCAAAAGCACCACGAGTAAAATGGGAATCTGCTCGCGTTATAGGCAATATCGCAAAGTTTTTTATTGATGAAATCGGTGAAGCTGTCAAAAATCTACTCGAAAATTCAGAACATAGCGGAACAGTTGTGCGTTGGAGTGCTGCTTACGCTCTTTCGGAGATTATTAAATGCAACAATTCGATTAATGCCGAATTAGTTCCTGCGGTAGAATCGATATGTTTGCGCGAAGAAAAAAATAGTATTAAAAAGATATACTTGGCTGCTCTTAAAAAAGTTAAGAAATGAGAATAAGTAGAATTAAAAAAGTTGATGGATGCCTCGAAGGCTCCAGTGCTAAAGATATTTTTTTTGATATTGAAATTGACAAAGCTTTTGCAGATCATCTCGGAAGCTTAGGCAAGTACATTTATAACGATAGTTTCGACAAACCATTTTTTAAGATAATCGTTCGCGGTTATTATACCATTAAAGGTTCTGTCGGCAATAGATCTATGCGAATGATTTTTGCAGAATCTGCACTCGACGAAATTATGGACGAGCTTATCAAGCATATCGAAGACTTCAATAATTAATCTGACCAAACAAAATCAAATAGAATTGAAGATACAGTAATCAAAATT
>JAUQWR010000248.1 GCA_030835065.1 Candidatus Kapaibacterium sp. | reverse complement strand
TTATCTTAACAAGAACTCTTTTTCTGCGTTTTCCATCGTATTCACCATAGAATATTTGTTCCCATGGTCCTAAGTCAAGTTTGCCATTAGTTATAGCAACAACAACTTCGCGCCCCATTATTTGCCGTTTGAGATGAGCATCAGCATTGTCTTCAAATCCATTATGACGATATTGAGAATGAGGTTTTTCTGGAGCAAGTTTTTCGAGCCAAACTTCAAAATCACCATGCAAACCGCTTTCATCATCATTAATAAAGACACTAGCAGTAATATGCATAGCATTGACTAAAACCATACCTTCTTTGACAGTTGATTCCTCTATGCATGTTTCTACTTCGCGGGTAATGTTGATATATTCTCGCCTTTTTGTTGTATTGAACCATAATTCTTTTCTAAAACTTTTCATTTATATCTCCAAATAAAAAAAGCCTGCTTATGCAGGCTTTTAACGAATTGAGAACTTGTATTATTTTGTAATGTTCATAATTTTTGTGAAAGTAACATTATCTGTTTTTGCTACAATCATATAAGAACCGGAATTAAATAAATCAGTATTAATCATAATTTCTTTGTCGCCGACAATCATATCGGAATAAAGCTTAGCAACTAATTGACCAACTGAATTATATATATCCACATCAAAGAACTTTGCAGTTTCAGAATGTATAGAGAATCTAGCAACATTAGTTGCAGGATTTGGAGCTACTTCGCTAATATAAGCTCCATATTTGTTTAAATCTTCTTCTATTGAATTTACTATTGCTGTGGCATTAATTTCGGCTGTAACATTGCCACAAACAGCAGCGTTTGCAATTTGAAAATCTAAAGTAGCTTTTTTTGCTCCGATCGAATTTGGTGCAAATTCGATAGTAAGATCTAGACTTTCGCCGGGATTTAATGTGAATTTGCCAGCACCAGACTTGATATTAAATAGATTTGCATCTGTTCCGCTTAGTTTTACATCGCCGGAAATAGCAACTGAGGTTTCGTTTTTCAAAATATCATTGAAAGTTTTTGTTGATTTTTTTCCTTGTGCAGTTTCTGTCATATCGACTTTATTTTCTACACTTGCACCACATGGAGCTACTAATGTTACAGGAGGAATATCACATTGATTTGTTTTTATAGTAAAAGAATAATCAATTGGATCGCCTGCAGGTGTTTTTTTGTATTTTAGTTTGATTTTTTTACTTGTATTTTTTGTAATTGTGAATGGAAGATTATCAGACACAACATCAAAGTCGCTAGCAGGACTGAAGCTGAATTCTGTGATACTAAAGTCAGAATTTTGTGCAGTAATTGTAAGGTCTTGCTCGGTTTTGCCTAAGCCTTGTGCACCGAAAAGATATTTTGGAGAATCAAAGTTAATAGTTGCCATAGAGCTGGTAGGTGCTTTGAAAGTTAATACTGAAGTTACAGGCACTTCTAAGTCTTTTTTCAAAGTAATAGACATATTTCTATCACGATTAGCTTCACCACAAGCTGGGCTTAATGGCCAAGTGATTCTACATTGTTTGCGTCCTTGCATTTCATTGACAATTTTGCCATAATATTTCATAACATCAGCTTTTGTCAATGCTTCTACAGCTCTTCCACCTGTTTGGTTTGCAATATAATATAAATCAGACAAAGTTTGGTCTGCAGTGATTGGTGGTTGAACGGCAATAACAAATAACACAATATTGTTATCTCTTAATATTTGAAGAATTTGCTGCCATTCAAATTTTGTTTTTTGTTCGTGGTATCCATCAGTAATCATAATGCATACTTTAGGATACTCGATTGGTTTATTTTTCATTAGTTCAAAAATATTGCCTGCAGGATCGAGGAAAGGAGGATTAAAATTAGTCAAACCTTGGAACAATGGCATACTATTGTCAATCCAATTAGTTACTTCAGCTTTTGTACCTCTCCAACCGGTTCCACTGAATAAAACAGTAGAGAAAGGAAGAATAAAAACTTCAGTTGGTTTATTAAATTTTAAAGAATCTAGGAAATACCTGATACCGGCAATAATCCAATCTTTTCTTTTTTCAGTACCACTAACAGACTCATTCATCGAAGCAGTAAAGTCGGTAAGAAGCATTACAGACATTGGGGTTTCTGCAGGAAGCTGTGTGCAATCGATTTGAATTTTTGAGGGATCGATAGTAACCCCGTTTTCTTTAACTTCGATATCGGTACTTTTAATATCGACAATTGGTTCGCCCATAGCAGAGCGCGCATAGAAATATCCACTCATTTTGGGATAGGCACTAGTATCAACCCGCATCAATCTAAAGCCTTGGGCAAAAGAATCGACAGCCATTAATACCATTAGCATAGCTAGTGCCGAAGCAAAAAGTAAAGCTTTTCTTTTCATGATTTTCCTTTGTCGCATTTTTTACTATAATATTTAAACTCATTAATTTCATCAATAAATACATTGCTTATAATATATATTTTTTTAACAAGAAAAACAATTTAATCTTGATTTTGTATCATAATTATTTCGATTTATTAATCAATATTTTGTAATTTGTTATTATAAAATAATATGATTTTTTAATAAAAGGAAAAAAGAATGAAAAAACTTCTTACAATAGCTATTTTAATGGTAGCTGCTTTTTTCACTGCAAATGCTCAGACAGGTGAAGAACTATTCGAAAAATCAATGAAAGCTATGGGATATGATAAGCTTGAAGCTATCAAAACTTTTTCTCTCAAAGGTATTATGTCTAGTCCTATGATTGGCGACTTACCAATGATTTATAAAAAGAAAAGTCCTAATAAATTTTATTTCGAAATAGAAGCAATGGGCAACAAGATTGTTACTTTTTCTAATGGTACAAAAACTTGGTCAATCAATCCTATGGCTGGCTCCACAGAAGCACAAGAAGTGCCTGAACAATTCAAAGATCAAGTTGATCAAGTTGGCAAATTATTGAACCCATTGAAAGATTACAAAAAAGATGCTGAAAAAATTGAAGTTCTTCCTGAAAAAGCTAAAGTAAATGAAAAAGATTGTTTTGTTGTTGTGATTACTAACAAAGAAAAAAATCAAGAAAAATACTTTATTGATGCAATTACTTATTTCTTAGTTAAAGTTGCAGTTTCTGGCCAGCAACAAGGTCAGCCTACAAATATCGAAATTACATTCAATGATTTGGGCAAAGCAAAAGGTTTTGTTTATGCAAAACAAATGGAAATTTCTGACGGAACTCAAAAGCTACAAGAATTTAGAATCGAAGAATTCAAAATTGATGAAGCAATTGATGATTCAATATTCGAAGTTAAAAAGTAAAAAAAAGCCGGTTTTGAACCGGCTTTTTTTTTACTTGTTTTTTGATTCTTCATAAAATCTTGTATTTGAAGGGTCGAGATAGATTAAATTTTTAAATACATTCATATCTTTCTTATAACCCTCAAATATTCCAGCTAAATCTCTTCCTTTTGTATCAAAAAATAATTGGAGAAGAGCACTTGGAACAGATAATTTCTTTTCTTTAAATTCTGCCATATCAGCAACAACTTTTGCTAAATTATCAAGTCCCTTTTCTTTGTTTTTAGCCATTTCATCCAATCCATCAACATAAAAACTATAGATTAGTTTTCTAAAGTCTTCGTATCGTATGTCTGTCAATTCATTAATAATACTAAATTTAGTGTATTCGCCTGGAGTAATCATTGTGGAATAACCATCAACACCACGAGCTGCACCCATTTGTATAATTTGCTTTGCTTGGTCGTATATATGACTTCCTTCAAGCTCTCCATAAGTATCTGCATCGTACCCAATAATAGTAAGAATATAAAAGTCGAGAAGACTAGTAAATTCATCAAATCTCATAATATTGAAAGACAATGAAGCGCCTTGCGAATAGGGGAAAGCCCATTTTTCATCAACAGCACGAAGAGTAACAGTCGCACCACCTTCCTGCCCTTCGACATATCTTTTTGCTGCTATGAATAGCTTGCCAGCATATACTCCTTTATTGCCACCAGTCAAGAATATACTTACATCAACAGGGATTTTGGGTCCTTCCCATTCTAATTTTGTAAACTTATTATTATTGAGGTAATTTTCTACATCTCTTTGCATTGTAGATACATAAACTCTATTTTCAGGATCAACATAATCCATGTTGATTGTAACTTGTGCCTGGATTTCCTGAGCTAAAAGTTTCATACTGGGACTTAAAGCAATCAAGCCTAAGAGTATAATAAATAATTTTTTCATGATTCACTTTTTATTTTGTTAATAATATAATTTTCAATAATTTAATAACGGTTAATTAGACCGATTACATATAAGATTAAACGAATAAAAACGCAAGCGATTTCAGTCGAATATAATTTAAGAAAATTTTTAAGATAATAAAAAAATAA
>JAUQWR010000247.1 GCA_030835065.1 Candidatus Kapaibacterium sp. | reverse complement strand
TAAAAGCGATGAAAAAGGCGGTATTATTGGTGTACTTTTGATGGGATTGACTTTCTCATTGACTTCATTTACTTGTACTGTACCTTTTGTTGGTTCTGCGTTGATTTCTGCTAGTTCCGGTGATTGGTTTTATCCTATTGTTGGTATGTTAGGATTTTCAGCAGTTTTTGCTGCTCCATTCTTCTTATTAGCATTATTCCCATCATATATGAATAAGCTTCCCAAAGCCGGTGGCTGGATGAATAACATTAAAGTTGTTATGGGATTTCTTGAAATAGCAGCAGCAATCAAATTTATTTCCAATGCCGATTTAGTATGGAATTGGGGTATTATGCCAAAAGAAATGTTTTTGGCTATTTGGATAGCTTGTGCTATTCTTATTTTCCTTTATATTCTTGGCTTCTTTAGATTAGGACATGATGCTCCAATTAATGGTATTGGAACTCCACGTGTTGTTTTTGCTATCGTGTTTGGTACTATAGTGTTCTATCTATTCACAGGTTTGTTTGGTAAGCCTTTAGGCGAACTTGATGCATTTTTGCCTCCTGCTGAATATCACGAAATTATGAGTGCAGGTAATAATGCTGATGCAGGCATTAGTTCTTTGCCTGTTTCTAATTCATCAAATGTGAAACCTAGTGGAGAAGAAGCTTGGTTGAAAAATTACGATGAAGCTCTTGCTGAAGCAAAAAAACAAAATAAACCTCTACTTGTCGATTTTACCGGGTTTACTTGTACTAATTGCCGCTGGATGGAACAAAATATGTTTAAAAAACCAGCAGTTGTAGAAAGATTAGATAAGTATATTAAAGTAAAATTATATACTGATAGAAATAAAGAACCATATATTTCAAATAAAAAACTTCAAGAGTCTAAATTTGGTTCTATTGAATTACCTTTGTATGTTGTTATGGATTCAAATGGTAACTTAATCAGAACTAATACATTCACTCGCGACGAAGCTGCATTTATTCAATTCTTAGATTCAGGATTGAAATAATA